>JBFFJV010000046.1:0-12473 GCA_041555695.1 Thiohalomonadaceae bacterium
ACAGGCGGCAAGGCGGGCACCAAAGGCCTCCATGGCCTCACTATCAGGAATAAACAGGGGCGCCTTACTCATAACTCCTCAGGGATTACAGAGCTTACGCAGTTGGGGCAAGAGATCGCAAGCAAGCATACCGCGCTCCCCCTCTGCCGCGGCTCGATCTGCCGCCTCGCCATGCAGGGTGACACCGACACGGGCCGCCTGCTCCAGCCTCAGGCCCTGTGCGATAAGGGCTGCAATAACGCCGCTAAGAATATCGCCCATCCCACCACTTGCCATGCCCGGGTTACCGGCACTGCATACGGCCGGTTCACTCCCCATCGCCTCAACCACGCTCCCCGCCCCCTTCAACACCGCCACGCCGCCATAGCTGGCAACGATGGAGGCCGTGGCCGTAAAGCGCTCCTGCTGTACCTCTGTAGTGGAGCAGCCGAGCAAGCGGGCGGCCTCACCCGGATGAGGGGTAAGTACCCACTTATCGTGAAAGTAGGGTTCTACCGCCAACAGATTAATGGCATCGGCATCCACCACCAGCGGCAGACCACAATCGAGTACTCGTGAGAGCATCGCGCGGCCCCAGGCTTCCTGCCCTAGTCCGGGGCCAATTACCACTGCCGAGGCACGCTTGAGCAACGGCGTCAGTTCACTTGCCTGCTCCACCGCGTGACACATCAGCTCAGGACGGGCAGCACTAATCGCTGCCGCATGTACCGCACGGGTTGCCACACTTACCAGACCGGCACCGCAACGGGCTGCCGCTTCAGCCGCCATACGTGCCGCCCCGGCCATGCCGTGGTCACCGCCAATCACCAGTACATGACCAAAGTCACCCTTGTGACTGTTACGTGGTCGCGGCGGCAATATATGACGCACCAGTTCATAATCCAGGCGTTCGGCATGATCCGGCAGGTGCCCGTAGACCTCATGCGGCACACCAAGGCTGGCAAAACGAATGTTGCCGCAGTGGTCCGGTCCATCGTCGGTAAACATGCCTCGCTTAAGGCCAATAAAACAGACCGTTGCATTGGCCCGAACCGCCGCTCCCATCACCCTGCCATTATCGGCATTAAGACCAGAGGGGATATCGACGGCAATCACCGGGGTGGCGGCATAATTAATCGCCTCTATCGCCTCACGCCATACCCCCTCCACCGGGGCATTGAGCCCGGTGCCGAGGAGCGCATCAACGATGAGGTCCCAGCCATCCAGTGCCTGACCATCATAGTTAATCATCGAGACCCCGGCGGCAATCGCCTCGTCACAGGCGTGACGCGCTTCACCCGTAAGCTCGCAAGGGTCAACCAGGTGGTGCAGTTCTACCGTGAGCCCCGCCTGGCGTGCCAGCCGCGCTACCACGTAGCCATCGCCGGCGTTGTTACCGCCGCCGCACATCAGGGCGATGCTGCGGGCCCGCGGGAAGCGACTTCGAATCTCATCAAATACTGCCTGCCCGGCGGCCCCCATCAGGGAGTTGCCGGAGATGCCGTAATAGTCAATCGCAAGCCTGTCCAGCTCACGAACCTGTTCGGCCCGATAGAGGGCATAGGGTAATTGGTTCATGACAGGTATCATAACGGCAATGAGCCAGACACAGAACACCTTCGATACCACAAAGCTTCTCAGCCAGCTGCAAAACTGGGGGAGAGAACTCGGCTTTTCACAGCTGGGAGTCAGTGGCACGGAGCCTGGTGAAGCTGAAAAGGCGCTAACCAGGTGGTTAGCAAGAGGCTATCACGGCGAGATGGAGTATATGGCACGCCACGGTACCAGGCGCAGCCGTCCTGCCGAACTGGAGCCGGGGACCCTGAGCGTGATCAGCGTACGAATGGACTATCTACCCGAGTCCGCCGATCAGGCCATTGCGATACTTGAGGATAGCCATAAGGGCTATGTCTCACGCTACGCGCTGGGGCGCGACTATCACAAAATGATGCGCAAACGGCTACAGCAGCTGGCCAGGAAAATGGCGCAAGAGGTTGGCGAGTTTGGCTATCGTGTATTTGTCGACAGTGCCCCGGTACTGGAAAAGCCACTGGCACAGCATGCCGGACTGGGCTGGGTCGGCAAACACTCCAACCTCCTCAGCCGCGATGCGGGCTCCTGGTTCTTCCTCGGTGAAATCTACACTACCCTGCCACTACCTGCCGCTAGCCCGGTTGAGGAGCACTGCGGTAGCTGCACCGCCTGCATTGAGGTCTGCCCCACTGCTGCCATCGTCGAACCCTACGTAGTCGATGCCCGGCGTTGCATCTCCTACCTCACCATTGAGCATAAAGGTGCGATACCACTGGAGCTGCGCCCGCTTATCGGTAACCGCATCTACGGCTGTGACGACTGCCAGTTATTTTGTCCGTGGAACCGTTTTGCATCACTCACCGATGAGAGCGATTTTTTACCGCGTCACCACCTGAATGACAGCAACCTGCTTGAACTGTTTGGCTGGGATGAACAGACCTTTTTACGTAATACCGAAGGCTCGGCTATCCGCCGTATCGGGCATCAATCATGGCTGCGCAATATTGCTGTAGCACTGGGCAACGCCCCACAATCCGCAGCGATTATTCAGACGCTGCAGCAACACCGCGAACACCCTTCACAGGTGCTGCGCGAGCACATTGAGTGGGCACTCGCCCGACAACAATCTTAATAACCATTTAGAGGAAACCATGGCTCGTATCCTTGCCGTCGGCAATGCAACACTCGATGTAATTAATGTGGTGGATGACTATCCTCAGGAAGACCAGGAGGTTCGTGCCAGCTCACAACAGTTTCGCCGTGGCGGTAATGCCTGCAACACCCTGGCGGTGTTAAGTCAGCTGGGGAACGACTGCAGCTGGGCGGGGACCCTGGCCGACGAGCCCGACGCGGCAATGATCCGCGCCGACCTGGAAGAGCACACAATCGACTACACGGCGGTGCATACCACCGGGCGCGGCAAGGTGCCCACCTCCTATATCAGCCTCAGCCGTCTAAACGGCAGTCGCACCATCGTCCATTACCGCGACCTGCCGGAATACCGCTTCGCCGATTTCTCCCGCATCGACCTCAATACTCTGGACTGGATCCACTTTGAGGGGCGCAATATTGACGAGTTGAAACGTATGCTGGTGCATGCCCGCGCCGATCAACCCAACCTGCTTGTCTCACTGGAAGTGGAGAAACCGCGCGAAGGTATTGAAGAGCTCTTTGGCTATGCCGATCTGCTGCTCTTCTCCAAAGAGTACGCACTGCACAGCGGCAGTCACGATAGTGAAAACTTTCTGAAAAAGATGGCAACAAGA
This sequence comes from Thiohalomonadaceae bacterium, assembly GCA_041555695.1. Taxonomy (GTDB): domain Bacteria; phylum Pseudomonadota; class Gammaproteobacteria; order Thiohalomonadales; family Thiohalomonadaceae; genus JAPHSX01. Next base: position 3,279 of record JBFFJV010000046.1, read on the forward strand.
AAACTGGATGCACTGGTCAGCTGCACCTGGGGTGAAAAGGGTGCATCGGCTATCGATCGCGAGGGAACACTGTTTCACGCCCCCACCTTTCCCCCGGCGCTGGTGGTCGACACCCTGGGGGCAGGCGACACCTTTAATGCGGGGATGATTGATCAGTTACTGCAAGGCCACTCGCTGGAGATGGCGCTTATCGAAGCTTCCCGGCTGGCGGGCAAAAAGTGCGGCCGCTATGGCCTGAAAAACCTGCTGGACTAAGCTCTATATCTTGCAGGCCATCGCAACATAATCGCACGACTGATCGCGACCGTATTGCTTACAAAAACAAGGTGCCTGATCTGTTTGTAAAAATCGTCCAACTGTGCACCTTTACCGCCAAACGCATATGCTCGGCCAGCAACATCAAACCGGTGCTGTAACAGCATACCACCGGTGGCACACCCAAAGGTGCCGGTTATCGCTTTAAAATGATCTACATTGAGTAGCAACATGGCAAAGGAGTGCCATGTCGACAACGAACGAGTGTTATGGCCGTTTCGATCATCCCCTGCACACCGGGGAGAAGCGTCTGAAGCAAATAAGAGAGGAGGTATTGAAGTTCCTGCTATCGATATCGCGTTTTCTCGTCTCGACAGCAAAAGATCCGGAATGAAATGAACTACAGGCAACTACACGTCGTACAGGGACAGCAAACTCAGGCCATCTCATCAAGCAGAGAGCCAATGGTATCGTCCAGCGTCTTCACCATCTTGGCGCTAGCCTCTACCTGCAGCTTGTTGATGCGGCTATCCACCAACGATTCGGTGATATCAGCACCATCCCCTCCGGAGGCCCTGGCAATCTCATCGGCATTACGATCCAGACCCTGCATCCCACGCTGAATGCCTGTGACAGCACTACCTAATGCTGATTTCACTTCCATCGCAATGCCCCTGTTTCATTCATTAATTATTTAGATAATAGTGTTATTCACCAGCGATTCCAAGGGTCCGCGGCCTAACCCTGTGATTACTATTGAATAACACTACCTCACAAGCGATACAAACAACAGCCGGCACCCATGCTAAAATTGGGGCAGTCACAAGCTCACCTGTTAGATTTGAGGATTCATGCACCAGGCAAAACCCAGCATCACCACTGTCATTCTCGCCGGCGGCGCAGCGCGGCGCATGGGCGGAGAAGACAAGGGACTAACCCCACTCAATAGGGAGGCGATGATCGCCCACGTCATCAAGCGGCTTGCAGGTCAGTCCTCCTCCCTGCTGATAAACTGTAACCGCAGCCAGCAGGAATATGCACGGTTCGGCTACCCGCTTATCGAAGACACGATCGCTGGCGGCCTCGGTCCACTGGCCGGTGTGTTGAGCGCCCTGGAACATAGTGACAACGACTATGTACTGAGCGTGCCCTGCGACACCCCACTGCTACCGACCGATCTCATCGAACGCATGCAACAGGCACTGGAGCAGCAGGGTGTCGAGGCATGCACCGTCAACGATGGCGAGCGCCTCCATCCGGTAGTTCTGCTGGTCAAACGCAGTGTGCTGCCCGGGCTACGCAACTACCTTGAGGATGGTGGACGCAAGGTACACGACTGGTTTTATAGCGTCCCCCACTGCAGCGCTGATTTTTCCGATCAGCCTGAGGCCTTCGTCAATATCAATACGCCACAACAGCTGGCAACATTGCAACAGAGGCTACAACAACGTGTTGGCTGAATTCCCCCGCCCCCTCCTCGGCTTCGTCGCCTACAGCGGTACCGGCAAAACAACCCTGCTGGAGAAACTCATCCCTGAGCTGCGAACACACGGTCTGCGCATCGGCCTGATCAAACACGCGCATCACGATTTTGACATCGACACCCCCGGCAAGGACAGCTACCGCCTGCGCCAGGCCGGGGCGGCACAGGTGATGGTAGCCTCAGCCAGGCGGTGGGCTCTCATTAACGAACACGATGTACCGCGCGACGAGCCACAACTGGGGGAGCTGTTACAACACCTCGACCCCAGCCGCTTTGACCTGCTGCTGATCGAAGGTTTTAAGTATGAACACTACCCGAAGATAGAGCTCTGGCGCAGCACACTTAACAAGCCGCTGCTCCACCCCAGTGACGACACAATTATCGCCCTCGCCTGTGACAGGGCACCGGACGAGAAGCCGACGATCCCGCTGCTCGAGCTTGACGACGTTGCAGCCATCGCCAGATTCGTTGTCGCATGGGTATCCGACCAAACCGTTTAACCGAAAACAGGTAACACCATGAGTGAAGAGAAAAAAAACAGCCCCGCCGATTGCGACAGCATTGGCTTACAGGGACTACTGAGTGTTGACGAGGCACTGCAGCGTATTCGCGATGCACTCCCCCCCATTAGTGGATTTGAACGTTGCGCCCTGCGCGATGCCCACCAGCGTATCGTCGCCGCCCCGGTCACCTCGCCGCTCAATGTCCCCGCCTACATCAATTCCGCGATGGATGGTTACGCTGTCTTTCACGGCGATATTCCCGATGCAGGTGAAGTCACACTGCAGGTGATCGGTAGCTCCTTCGCCGGAGCCCCCTTCAATGGCACCATGCAGCCCGGACAGGCGGTACGCATCATGACAGGTGCCATGATGCCCGAAGGGGCCGACACCGTAGTGATGCAGGAACTGGCCACACGTGATGGCGATAGTGTCACCATCGGCAGTGGCCACAAGGCCGGGGCCAATGTACGCCATATCGGTGAGGACATCGCCAAAGATGGTGTGGTGTTGTCACCGGGACAAAAGATCCGCGCGCCTGAATTAGGGCTCCTCGCCTCACTCGGTGTAGTCGAGGTGACCGTTCGCCGCCGCCTGCGCGTCGCCACCTTCTCCACGGGTGATGAGCTCTGCTCTATCGGTGAGCAGCCCAAAGAGGGGCAAATCTACGACAGCAACCGCTACAGCATCTTCGGCATGCTCAAAGAGATTAATGTCGAACATATCGACATGGGAGTGATTCGCGATGATGAACAGGCGATTAGCGAGGCATTTCAAAGCGCCTCGGAGATCGCCGATGTACTAATCACCAGTGGTGGGGTTTCGGTCGGAGAGGCAGACTTTGTGAAACAGACTCTGGATCGTCTCGGCAAGGTCGACTTCTGGAAGATCGCCATGAAACCGGGGAAACCCCTCGCCTTTGGAACCGTTAATAACGCGGTGTTCTTTGGCCTGCCCGGCAATCCGGTCTCCGTAATGGCCACCTTTTATCAAATCGTACAACCCAGCCTGCGTTATCTCACCGGCGAAAATGCCACCATGCCAATACGACTACGGGTACGTGCCGCCGACAAACTAAAAAAACGTCCCGGACGTCAGGACTTCCAGCGCGGAATACTGAGAAACGATGAAAACGGAGAACTGAGGGTTTACACCACCGGCAATCAGGGATCACATATCTTAAGTTCGATGAGCCAGGCCAACTGTTTCATTATTCTGTCCGCACAGAGCGGCATGGTGGAACCGGGAGATTGGGTAGAGGTAGAGCCGTGTGTAGGACTATTTGGCTAAATAGACAAAAATCATCAGACATAAAAAAAGGCCGTCAAATTTGACGGCCTTTTTTCTGTGCACAAGAGTACTAGCTGATTATGCAGCTTTCTTGACAGCTTTCTTGGCGCGACGCTTCTTGCGAGGAGCGGCCTTGGCCTTAGCAGCCTTAGCTTCTTTCTTGGTAGCAGCAGCAGCGGCTTTGGCCAGAGCCTTAACGTAGGCTTTTGCCTGAGCAGCTTCAAACTTGGCCAGAGCAGCAACCATGGCAGCAGCCATCTTCACTTCGAACTTGGCAGCAGCAATAGCGGCTTTAGCCATGGCAACAGCCTCGGTCTTCTTGGCTACGGCGTTCTTGGCAGCGGCAGTTTTGCTGGCTTTCGCCTTGGCTTTGGCAGCTGCCAGGGCATCGTTTGCCTTCTTGGCAGCAGCTTCGGCCTTGGCCATCGCAGCAGCGGCCTTATCAGTGCGGGTTACCGCAGCTTTGAAGGTGCTGTTCTTGCCGGCATCCAGATTTACAGTTTTCTTGGCAGCAGGACGACCGCGACGAGCAGCCTTCTTTACGCCAACTTTTTTCTTAGTAGCAGCTTTCTTTACACGGGCCATTTAACCACTCCTTAACTATGATGATAATGATAACGTTGCAATTATAAACACATAAGTCTCGAATATGTAAAAGCTTTTACACAAAAAACAACCATTTTCACCATTTTTTTTCGTTTTTTATTTAATTTTTTAAAGAATTTTCATTTTTTTTATAAATCTGTTCTTTCATTTCATTTTTTCACCCGCATTTGGTAACAGTAACTTTTTTCATTTTAGGTATGCGGCAAAACAGAGTGAATTGCATCGCCGCCATACAAACCATAGAATTTTTCTCACCGCAAAATGACGAACAAGAGGTTTCAAATGAGCGACAAGGACTCCATTGAAGCAGAAATTATCAATGATCATGACGTAGCAGAGGAAAAATCGAAACTCGCCATTCCCTCCAGCGTGCTCCCAACCACTCTGCACCTGCTACCACTGTTCGATCGTCCATTTTTCCCGGCACAGTCCTTTCCTCTCATCATGGATGAGGAGCCGTGGTTAAAATCTATTGAGGATATCGGAGAAACCCCACACCACATGGCCGGCCTGGTACTGGTGAAGGGTGACAGTCTTGAGGAGCTGACAACTGAGGATTTTTACCGCACCGGTAGTGTGGTGCGTCTGCACAACCCCAACCGTACTGACGGAAAACTGCAGTTCATTGCCGAAGGCCTGGAACGTTTCCGCATTGTAAAATGGTTATCCAGAACACCACCCTATCGAGTACAGGTGGAGTACCCGGGTGAAAAGAAGAGTCCTGTCCGTGATAAGGACGAAGTGCGTGCCTACGCCATGGCGGTCATTAACACCATCAAGGAATTGCTACCGCTCAACCCACTCTATAGTGAGGAGTTAAAGTACTTTCTGAATCGTTTCGGCCCCAATGAACCCTCTCCACTCACCGATTTCGCCGCCTCACTCACCACGGCTAACGGTGAGGAGCTACAACGGGTACTGGAAACCATCCCGGTTGTGGCCAGAATGAAAAAGGTACTGGTGCTGCTTAAAAAGGAGCTGGAGGTCGCCAAGCTGCAGACCCGTATCCGGGATCGCCTGGAAGAGCGCATGGACAAACAGCAGCGTGAATTCTTCCTCAAAGAGCAGCTCAAGGAGATCCAGAAGGAGCTGGGACTGGAAAAAGACGATCGCACCGCCGAGCTGGAACGCTTTCAGCAACGTATTGAAGAGCTTGAGGTTCCCGAGCACGCACAGCAACGCATCGATGAGGAGTTACAGAAGCTCTCCATCCTTGAGGTCGGCTCCCCCGAGTACACGGTTACGCGCAACTACCTTGACTGGATCACCAAACTGCCCTGGGGGAAATGTACCGACGATATCCTGGATTTAAAGCGTGCACGCAAAGTTTTAGATACCGATCACGACGGTCTGGAAGAGGTAAAACAACGCATTCTCGAATTTCTCGCCGTCGGCTGCCTTAAGGGTGGTGTCTCCGGTTCAATTATTCTGCTGGTCGGCCCGCCCGGTGTCGGCAAAACTTCCATCGGCCACTCCATTGCCAACGCACTGGGACGTGAATTTTTCCGTTTCTCTCTCGGCGGCATGCGTGATGAGGCAGAAATTAAGGGCCACCGCCGAACCTACATAGGGGCCATGCCCGGTAAGTTTGTTCAGGCAATCAAGGAGGCGGGCAGCTCCAATCCGGTAGTGATGCTCGATGAAATCGACAAAATCGGCGCCTCCTATCAGGGCGATCCCGCCTCGGCCCTGCTGGAGGTCCTGGATCCGGAGCAGAACAAGGACTTTCTCGACCACTATCTGGACATACGCTATGACCTGTCGAAGACCCTCTTCATCTGCACCGCCAACCAGCTTGATACCATTCCCGGCCCGCTGCTTGATCGGATGGAGGTGATCCGCCTCTCCGGCTACATCACCGAAGAGAAGCTGGCCATCGCCCGCCATCACCTGTGGCCGCGCCTGCTGGATCGCATGGGCATCAAACCCGGTAAGCTGAAGATCACAGAGCCCGCACTACGCTCAGTGATCGAAGGCTATGCCCGCGAAGCCGGGGTACGTAATCTGGAGAAACAATTAGGCAGCATCGCTCGTAAGGCTGCGGTGAAGTTCGTGCAGGGTGAAAAAAAGAGCATTACTGTCGGCCCCAGGGCGCTGGATGAGTATCTGGGAAAACCCCTGTTCCAGAAGGAGAAACCGATCACCGGTGTCGGCGTGGTCACCGGTCTTGCCTGGACCTCAATGGGCGGTGCCACCCTCAGTATTGAGGCGACCCAGGTACACACTCACAACCGCGGCTTTAAGCTCACCGGCAAACTCGGTGAGGTGATGCGAGAATCGGCAGAGATCGCCTACAGCTATATCAGTTCTCACCTGAAGGCCTATAACGCCCGTGAGAGCTTCTACGATGACGCCTTCGTCCATTTGCATGTACCTGAGGGGGCGACGCCCAAGGACGGCCCCTCAGCGGGTGTCACCATGGCCACCGCCCTGCTATCGCTGGCCAAGGGCAAGAAGCTCCCCCGTCCACTGGCGATGACCGGCGAGCTGACCCTTACCGGACAGGTCCTGCCGGTAGGAGGGATTCGCGAAAAGGTGATCGCCGCACGACGCATCGGCATCAAGGAACTGCTCCTTCCCGAAGCCAACCGTGGCGACTTTGAAGAACTGCCCGACTACATTACCGAGGGAATTACAGTCAATTTTGCCCAGCACTTCCGTGACGTCGCAAAGGTGGTGTTCGGCGAGTAAGCGCGACGTCGTGGAAGGACGGTCACAGAACAAGTGCACGAAACGATACGTGACCGCCTTCACGGCATTTATCTGTCGAAGCGCGTACAGATAGTTACGACTGCAACCGTAAATGGATGGCGCCTGATGAAACGACGACAGCAATTACTCACATTCAGCCTGCTGGCCCTGCTCCCCATGTACGGCGGCTGTAGCTCGAAGGTGCAGAACACACAGCGCACTGCAGCTGCGCCTGCGGCCACACATACGGCAAATCATCCTGCCACCCTCATCGCAACCAGGATGCTCGGTGCCCCCTACCGTTACGGCGGCGCATCGCCTCAGGGCTTCGACTGCAGTGGCCTGGTCTACTACGCTTACCATAAGGCGGGTTACAAGGTGCCACGTACCTCACAACTGCAATATCGTGACAGCCTGCCGGTAAAAAAGACGCATATGCGCGAAGGGGATTTACTCTTTTTTCGCATAGAGGGGAAGGTCTCGCACGTTGGCGTCTACCTGGGCAACAACCAGTTCATCCATGCTCCCGCCAGCGGTAAACGCGTCAGCATCGCCTCACTGGACAACCGTTACTGGAATAAGCGACTGACCAAAACCGGGCGTTTTTTCTGATGCCAGGCGTTATCGGCGAAGGCTTAATGAAATAACTTCAGTGTTTATCCTTCCAGTACCACCACTTTAACTTTTCCGGGTCGTGGACATGGTTACTGGCGAAATAGACAGCGCAACGAAAGACATAGAGGACGCACCGGTCCACATGTTCGCCGCGTACCGACAGCAGACGCTGATACATCGCCTGCGGGTCTTCACCGCTCAGCTCTTCAACCCTGGCGTAACCCAGCTCCATCAGCTGCTGTGCCAGCTTTTCGCCAACCCCGGGAATTCGACACAAATCGTGGCGACAACCGCTCATCAGCGGCGAGAGTATAGGTAGTGCGCGGTCATCAGACTACTCTCCGAGCAGAGAAGCCAGTAACTCGATATGCGAGAGATTGGCATTCAACGCAGCGATGTAATGAAAATCGCTGCCACCCGCCTCAACAAAATAGTCACGATTCTCCTCGGCGATCTCCTCCAGCGTCTCCAGGCAATCGGCAGAAAAGCCCGGGCAGATCACATCAATCGAGTTGACGCCCTGTGCAGGCAGCCCCTGCAAAGTGGTATCGGTATAGGGCTGCAGCCACTCCTCCTTGCCGAAGCGCGACTGGAAACTCAATAGCCACTGCTCCTCATTCAACTCCAGCGCTTCAGCCAGCAGGCGGGCTGTATTCTGACACTGCTCGTAGTAAACATCACCCTCATCACGGAAGCGTACAGGGGTGCCATGAAAGGAGATCACCAGTTTTTGCGGCTGTGCGTGCTGCTGCCATGCCTCGCGAACCGATGCGGCCAGCGCCTTTATATAGAGCGGATGATCATGGTAATCGGCAATAAAGTGCTGCGGTGGTACAAAACGATGCTGCTGCATCGCCGCAGCAACCGCATCAAAGCTGGAGCCGGTGGTGGAGCAGGAGTTCTGCGGGTAGAGCGGCAACACCACCAGCTCTTCCACATCCTTGTTGCGCAGCTCTTGCAGTGCGCTGGCAATGGAAGGGTTGCCGTAACGCATGCCGAGGGCGACATGGTATTTACCCTCAGCCTTCTCATCCAACATCGCCTGCAAGCTCTGCTGCTGCTGTTTTGCAATCACCAGCAGCGGCGAGCCCTCATCACTCCACACCCCCTGATAGGCACGGGCCGACTTGGCCGGACGGGTGCGCAGGATGATGCCGTGCAGGATCAGCCACCACAGCGGACGCGGCAGATCGACCACGCGCTTATCCCACAGGAACTCAGCAAGATAGCGGCGTAGGGCTGCCGGCGTTGGCGCATCGGGGGTACCCAGGTTGATCAACAGAACACCGGTTTTTCTCGGCTGACGCATTTCAGCTCCCTGGCTGTATCGTGGTTACGATAAGTATAACGGAAACGTCCAGACATAAAAAAACCCGCGCCGTCACCGGCACGGGTTTTTCATCGCGAAGCCAGTGCTTAGCTGAGTGAGGCCAGTACGGCCGCTTTGTTCTCATCTACGCTCTTGCCGGTACCCTCAACGCGGGCATACTTGGGCGCGGCGTCTTCACCGGTAGCTGCCCACTTGGAGTAGAACTCCACCAGCGGCTTGGTCTGTGAATGGTAAACGTCGAGGCGCTTGCGTACGGTCTCCTCATTGTCATCGGCACGCTGAATCAGATCCTCACCGGTCTCGTCATCCTTGCCCTCAACCTTGGGTGGATTGAAGATGGTGTGGTAGGTACGACCGGAGGCGAGGTGTACGCGACGACCGCTCATGCGCTTGATGATCTCATCGTCGTTCACGTCGATCTCAAC
>JBFFJV010000047.1:0-12365 GCA_041555695.1 Thiohalomonadaceae bacterium
CAACACCCTATCCTGACCCCAGCGACCCCTCAGCGTTTCCAACCGCAATCGACACGCAAGAGGGGGCTGGAGGTAACGATAGTTCCAGTACCGCAGGAACTCTGACTATCGGCGAGACCACCTACCGCACGATTTACCCCATCGGTGATGAGGACTGGCTGTCTGTAAACCTCAACGCCGGTACCCAATATGAATTCACCGTGGATAACGTCAGTTACAACGGCGTCCCGTGGCTTCAACTTTTTGAAGGTGACGGCACAACGATCGTAACCTATGCGGGTGGCGATGACTTGATCAGCCAGTGGGGTTATTTCAGTTTCAATCCAAGAGTCACCTTCACCCCGTCCGCCTCTGGCACTTATTATGTCAAGGTATCTGACCAGGCCGGTGGGGTGGCGAGCTACACCCTCTCCTCACGCGTCTTCTCCGATACCGATGGCGATGACTTCTCGCCACACTATGACTGTGATGAAACAAATATCAACGCATTTCCGTGGGCGGTGGAAACCGAAGACGATACCATCGACCAGAGCTGTTCCGGCACCGACTGGCCCGTAACCGCTGCCGAGGACATCTATGAGCCGGACGACAGTTTCAACACCGCTGGCAGCCTGCCGATGCTCAAGGGCGATCCTTGGGACATCATCCACCGCAGCGAGGTCTATGCCGAAACGCACACCATCGACAGCGGGGATGTGGACTACTTCAAGATCACGGTGCCGGCAAACAGCGCCTATGAGATCATGGAGGTGGAGAGTGCAGGCACGCCCATTGACTCCAACCTTTACGACGCGGATAAAGTCTTACAGGGCTTTTCGGAAGGAGTCGCAGACAGCTATGATCCTCCCAGAAACATCCCCACTATTATTCACTGGCTCAACAACAGTGACTCAGATACCGCGACTGACTTTTACCTCGAGGTGTTTGCTGATGCTGACGCCCCTGCCGGAACCGGGGCCTATGTCATCGGCGTCAGCGACGGTGGTACCGATGTGGACGGTGACGGCTACTTCACCCGTGCACAGGGGGCTGGCTGGGATTGCGATGATGGTGATTTCGATATCAACCCAAGTAAGGCCGAAGCCGCTCCTGATGACGGTATCGACTCCAACTGCAACGGTGATGACGCCACCTGATCAATCACCCCATTCACTACAACAAAAACAAGGCCCCGTTAGGGGCCTTATTTTTTCTCAATACATAATGGCTATTGCCACTTCTGATAGTAACTACACCTCGCCGCTGTCACCCGGTGCAGCACCCCCTTCCTCAACCTTTTCCTCTGCCTCACCGTTTTCTTCCGGCTGCAAACTCTTCATGCGGCGCTTGAACTCATCGGTTATCACACTGGCATCTTTCTGGTTGCGTATCACTTTTGGCGTAATCAACACCAGCAGTTCGGTGCGCTCGTTGACCTTCTTGCTTGCACCGAACAACCAACCTATCAACGGGATGTCTCGCAGGCCGGGAATACCGCGACTTTCATCGGTCTTATTATCCAGAATCAGGCCGCCGAGGACGACGGTCTCCCCACTCTGTATCGCCACCTCACTCTTGATATTGCGCTGCAGGAACCTGCGCTGCTGAGTGGTCTGCTCCACAACACCGATATCGGTGATGGACTGATCGATCTCCATCGTTACCAGGCCGCCACTGTTGACGCGTGGGGTTACCGTCAACATCACCCCCGTGTCCTTGTAGTCGAAGGTCTCGTAAATCGTCTGATCACCCAGGGCACGCTCGCCACTGTTACGCACCGGCACCTGCTCGCCGACACGGATATTTGCCTTGCTGTTGTCCAGCACCATTAGTGATGGACTGGATAGCACATTCAGGCGAGAGTCCGTGGCAAGCATATTTAACAACGCCTTCATATCCTCCGCTGCATTCACTACTGCATATGAGAAACCGGGAATGATGGGGGCAATGCCTTCGCCTGCATTGAGGTCCAGCAGGGCCGAACCGGATGTGTCGGCGGTAACCTTGCGGTTGTTCAAGTACCATTCCAGCCCGTAGCTCAGCTCGTCGGAGAGCGTCACCTCCATGATAGAGGCCTCTACCAGTACCTGCAGCGGCAGGACATCAAGCTTTCTCAGTGCCGCCTCGACAATACGGTACTCCGCACCGCTAGCCATCACCAGAATGGCGTTATTCTGTGCATCGGCCACGATGCGGATATCCCCTCCCTCTGGCAGTGCCAACCCTTCCACACCAGGGGTAAGGGGTGATGGAATGGCCGCAGGTCCGGTCTTTGGCTCAGCATCGCTCCCCTGCCGGGTGCCGGCGAGAGTTGTGGACGCCACCGAGTCTGCCACAGCAGGGGTCACCGGATGCGCCAGCTGGGAGGAAGCACCGCCGAAGACATCATTAACCACATCGGCCAGATCGACAGCCTTGCGGTTTTTTACCTGATACACAAAGAGCCGCCGTCCGGGCTCGCTTCCCACCATATCGAGACGGGCAATCCACACCTTTACCTGGTCAAGATATTTCGCCTGCGGAGTTATCACCAGCAAGGCATTGAGGCGCTCGATCGGCTCTACCCGTATCATCTTTCCCGGTCCGCCCTCGGGACCTTTCAACAGCAATTTATCGAGTTCCGAGGAGACCTCCTTGGCACTGCTGTTCTCCAGCGGGAACAGGCCGACCGAATAACCCCGCATCCAGTCGACATCGAACACATCGACCAGCGAGACCCAGCTGCTTAGCTCCTGGCTCGAACCTGCCAACATGAGGAGATTACGGCTGTCGTCCACCAGCCGCAGCCCCTCCTCCGGCACCACCGACTTAAGGGCCTTGGCCACCTCAGAGGCAGTGACATAACGTAGCGGTACCACCACCACCTGATAACCCAGCGACTGAGGCTTACTAACAGAGGAGCTGAAGGTGCCGTGCCCCGCATCGGCCAGCGCATTGACACGGTAGAGGCCGCTCTCGCGCACCAGCACCGCCCCGTTCATGCGCAGCAGGTTTTCCAGCATCGGCAACAACATCTCCCGCGCCACCGGCCGGCTGGTCTGCAGGCTGACCGTACCACTCACACCGGGACCGATCGCATAGTTCTCCTGCAGCAGGTCGCCGATAACGACCTTCACCACCTCCTGTATGTCAGTCTTCTCGAAATTAAGGGTGATATCACCGCCGACAAAGGTCGCCTTGGGCTTTTGAGCCGAACGCTTGATAAAACGGCCGTTTCCGTACTTGACGTACTCCTTGGTACCGCTATCCGGCTGCGAACCGGTGCCGAGTGCCTGGGGCACAACCGCCACCTCCTGCACCGCGGCGGCTGCCGGATACACCTGCTCCTCGGCAACCGCATCCCGGGGCTCGGATTGCATCCCCGTACACGACCCCAGCAACAGTACGGAACCGCAGGCACCCACTGCCTTCGCAAATTTTTTCACTGTTCTATCCCTTCTCTCTGTAGTCGGTCCACACACCGCTCAGGTACGCCCTGAGTCGTCGACACTGCTTCATTATCTTTCAGTTTCTGATTTCGTTGAGGCCCGCTGTAGCGCCAGTTCCACGGAGCGTGGTCCCTTGCGCAACTCCACGACACTTGCCTGTACCGAAACCAGGCGCCACCCGTCAATCCATTCCCACTGTGCCACCTTGACCGGTCTTTTCTGGTTCTTGGAATAAATTATAGCCACCTGTTGCTCGGGCGTGAGTACAACACCAATCAGGTTAAACGCCTGGGCATCCACCTCATCCTGCGCCTCTGACTCCAGTTCCAGCGGGCGCCGCTCTAAATTGAACAATGGACGGTTTACCACCTCAGCATAGTCGTCAATAGAACGAACGTTGTGTGCTCTCTTTCTCTCCGCCATCGCTGGCTCATCCGGCGCTACCGCCTTTGCAGCAGACGGGCTCTCTTGTTGCTGCATAGCGGTTATCTGATATACCAGCAATAACAACAACAAGGCGTTGACCAGCAGCAACAGTAGAACCCGCGGACGAAAAACTTTTTCCCTGATCATAGGATCGACTCTTTGACAAACCCGGTAAGGGTGAACTGCACATCCAGGGTATCGTCGCTTTGCGGCTCACCGGCCCGGCTCAGGGTGGAGGTCTCGGAACGGATCAGCACATCATCGGTCAGCACCACTGGCACGCCGGTGGAGATGTTGTAGAAGGTCTGCAACAAGCTGTCGATTCGCCCCCGCATCCGCACATTCACCCTGACCATACGCTCCGGCTCACGCCCTGTTTTCACCATCGGCTGCGTGCTGATCAGGCTGCCATTAGACTTTTCAATAAGCGTGCGCGCATGGGCCTGCAACTCAGCAGAGGCGAGCGCCTGGGTCGTCCCCTTCAAGTAATAGCCCTGTGTGTTCTCCTCTGGTCGTATCGAGGCCAGGAGCCCTTCTATCTGTTCACGGCTTGCGGCTATGCGTCGATACCCCTCCAGCTGAAGGGTAAGCCGTTCAAGTTGCTGACGATTTTCCGCGTGGTATCCCTGCAGCGGCACAACAATGATCAGGTACAACAGTGCCAGCAGCCCCAGCAACAGGCCCAGCGTAAGCAGACGACTTAAAGGGGTATGTTGTATAACAGTCACAGCGCCTCTCTTTACACCAGCTCGGCAACGATCTGAAAGCGAAAACGGTTTGTGCGCGGGTCTTTGACAATGGGGGAGTCGAAGCTGACCTTCTGCAACAGTGCAGAGTTTTCCAGCAGCTCAATAAGCGACGAGGCATCCTCCGACATGCCCTGTATGCGTATCCGCCCACCCTTCATCTCAAAACGCTCCAGCCAGGTGTCATCGGGCAACAGGCGGGTCAGGTTCTCCAGCACATCCAGCACCTCAGGGTACTGGCGCTTCTGCTCCTCAACATAGTCTGCCTCGGCGGCCAGACGCTCCATCTCCTGCTGCATGGATTGCACGCTGAGTGCCGCCTTCTTTAGCGTATCCACCTGCTGCTGCATCTCGGCAATGCGCAGCTTCTGTACCAGCAGCGGGTAAGCGGCGAGCGCGGCCGATAGCAGCAATGCCAATAGCAGCAACAATTTAACGGTCAGGTTCGCCGAGCCGCCGCCGTTGCTCCGCTCCTCTTTCGGCAGTAGGTTCTGGCCCGAATCAGAACAAGGTGTTGCCGCCCCCTGATCCGCATCCGCCGCTGTAAGTACCGCCGGTTGCAGCCCCCACTCACGCAGCTGGATTAGCAACGGCTCCACCTGTTTGCGCGGCACCACATTTACGGCAAGCCATAACTTCCTTTCGGCACTGTCCCGCTTCTGGATGGTGTAACCGTAGTAGACCTGCTCAATCTTGAAGGGGGCATAGCGTCCCAGTTCGTAGCCCAGCACCTCTTCGAGGTTAGACTCCGCGTCCAGCGGCAGGGAAAAAGAGAGGGAGAGAACCTGCTCAGCGGGCAGCTTCAGTACCACCTGTTCGCCCGCCTTGCGGCGCAGCCCCGACAGTTGCGCCTGCTGCGCCGCGCTGAGGCGACCCTGCTCATCCGGTGTGATCACAACGCTGCCTGCTACCGCTGCGCGGTGGCAGTCGGCAAACTGCACACTCCCTTCTGAGAAGCAGCATACCAGCTGATGCTCACTGAACTGCAACTGCCTCCGCAAGGTGGCCGGCAGCAGCGAAACCAGCTCTTCGCGCCACCAGCGCATAAAGGCGCTAAACCTGCCCGGAAGCGCCGAGACTGAATTCAATTCTTTGCCCATTATTCCCTTCACTGATGCGTGGCTTGCGGCGTAAACGCTGCCGCTGCATGATCCACGACACTCCAACTTAGAATCTCGTAGGGTCTGACGCCAGACTTCGCCCGCTCCGCCGATACCCTGGCAAGAACGCTGACACGCTCCGTCACGCCTCCCGCGGTCACGGCCTGCGCCCGAATGGAGTAGAGCTGGTCACGATCGCGACTGATGTAGTTGAGGTCGGAGACCGGAAACAGCGGCGACGGCTGCCCTTCGCTGTAATAGCGCTCGCGTGCCAGCAGGAACTCGTCCACCTGCTCTTTTGTCACCCCCGGAACGGCAAGCAGCACGCGGCGGCTTGCCACCAACGGGTTGATGCCCTTGGCCCCGGTACTCACAGTGACCACATCCAGAAGTGTAGCGTAGAGTTCGCCATCCATCCCCAGAATCAGCAGCAGCTCTTCCAGGTTGTCGAGATACTCATCCTTGGCGCCATAGGCGAGGCCGTTTTTCAGGTAATCCTCATCCTCGGCGCCGTGCTCGCGACGCTTATCATCCACATCGCGCCAGTCAAGAATAGCATCGCACACCGCCCGCCCCTTCTCCGGACTGGCGCTCAGTGAGAGCAGCAGCCTACGCAACATATCAGGGCTCACCGCATTGAGATCCATCTTGCCCGCCTCGTCCTGAACCGAAACCGATAAAGCCACACCGTGATATGTCAGGCGATAGCTGCCGCCATCGGTGCGCAACAGGCGCTCCTTTGCGCCCTGCTGGGTTGCCAGCATATCGATAACCATGAACAGCCCTGCCTCTGCCGCGCTACGGGCCTGCAGTGCATCGACACGGGTACGCACCAGCTCGCTCTCCACCCGTGCACTCCCCGCCTGTGTTCCCACCAGCACCGACAGCAGCACCAGCAGCCACAACACCACCACCAGTACCACGCCGCGTTCGGCGACAGCGCCGTAAAAGGGCACCATACCGGGCCGCGCCATATCAGCCCACCTGTCCCTTGATCGCCAGGGTCATTACCGACACCTCACCGCCGCTCTCCAGCTCCAGCTTCATCCTCACCAGTTGCGGCAGGATGTCCCGGCGCGGCCACTCATCCAACCACTGCGCGGTGGCGCCCGGCTCATCGCTGCCGTAGTAGGAGAAGGAGAGTTTGGCCACCCCTTCCAGCAACAGGCTCTCACCCTGCGCCAACGGTTCGGCATCCGGCTCGCGGCCAGTGACATACTGTTCGTAGCTCAGACGCAGGGTATTACGCCTCTCACCACGCTTTACCAGCTCGATTTGGTAGAGATAGAGCCCACCGGCATGGCCTCTCTGCAGGGGTGCCGGGGCGATAAAGGCGAGGCTCTGGGGGGCGCCACTGAAGAGCACCTGCATCCTGCCCTCCTGCACCGCCAGCAGGCCGCGTGCCTGTGACAGGCTGCGGCGCATAAACTCCTGCGTTACCCGCAGGCCGTCGTTCAACTCCACCTGCTGCTCCACCGTGCGCAGGCTGCGGCTTGCAGTCCAGATGGCGCCGTAGGTAACGCTTGAGATAAGGCCCAACAGGGTGATCGCGATCAGCAACTCGACCAGTGTAAAGCCTCGTCCCCCGCGCCTCATTGCTGTCGCTCTCACAGCCGGCATCACTAATCCCTTGCCACCAAACGTGCCGTTGAAATAGCGAGGTCGCGCTCGCCACCCACGCTCTCCCACCACACTCGCAGGCTGACATCCAGCAGGTCCCACTCATTCTCCCGCATCACGCTGATATCATGAGGCAGGCGTTTGGCAATACGCAGCTCCCACCTGTAGCGCGCATCGAAGCTTCCCCTTCGGGTGCCCACACGCAACGGCTCGCTCACCCCGAGTTCTGCCAGCTTCGACTCGGCCCACACTACCGCCTCGCCGTACTCATCGGCCACCCGGGTACTCCGTGCGCCCGTGGAGAGCAGGGAGAAGAGCGTCGCCAGTGTCAGGCTGAGGATGCTGAAGGCCACCAGCACCTCGATCAAGGTAAAGCCAGCGGAGCGCCTGAATACCTGCCTATACCTTTTCACGATAGCGCACCCTGCCACTCAGCCAGTCGATGTGAATTTCATAACGCGCCTCCGTCGCCACCATCGCTATGGTGCCGCCTGAAGAGCTGCCGTCGGCGAAAAAACGGATGGCGACAGATGTCGTTTTACCCATAGAGTCGAATGCGGGCCGGTAACTCAGGGCCATCGCCTCGGACAGTCGGGTCACCTTTTCTGAACCCGGTTGGCGGTACTCGCGGCGCTCTAGATCCAGCATCAAAGCAAACTCCCCGCGCTCGCGTATTGCCCTGCCTCGTACCGAGCGCAGAACGGTAGCCAGCGCTTTTGCTTCCGACCGTTGTTCCAGATGGGGCAACATGGCGGTAAAGCTTGGCGGCACCACGGTCAGGATCAGTGCTGCCAATGTCATCACCAGCAGCATCTCCAGCAGAGTAAACCCCCGCAGCGGGAACGACAGACTTGGGGCTCCCGACATGCGCCGTCCACAACAGGCCACTGGCCGCTTACTGCCAGCTGGCCACATCCTGATTCTCGTCACTCCCCCCCTCCATGTTATCGGCGCCCAGTGAGTACAAATCGTAGACACCGTGCTCACCCGGCACGCGGTAGTGATAAGGATTGCCCCACGGATCCCTGGGTACGAGCTTTTTCTTAAGATAGGGACCGTGCCACTTGACTGCACCTGAGGGGGCTTCCACCAGTGCCTGCAGCCCCTCCTCGTTGCTCGGGTAGCGGCCCACATCAAGCACGAACAGATCCAGTGCCGACCCCAGATCCTCGATCTGCAGCTTGGCAGTCTTGCTCTTCGACTCGCCGAGGTACTTGATCACCTGGGGACCGACAATACCGGCCATCAGCCCAAGGATCGCCAAGACCACCAGCAGCTCAATCAGGGTGAAGCCCCGCTGTTTTTCCATACCTCTCATATTGCATCCTCAATGTACGTTCATCACATCACAGCAGCGCCAGTTCATTAATACTCAGCACCGCCATCAATATCGCCATAATCACACCGCCGATAATCACCCCAAGACCGATGATCAGTGCAGGCTCCAGTAACAACAACACGCGCTCAACGGCACTCTTCACCTCGGCATCGTAGATCTCCGCCAGCTGGGCCAGCCGTTCATCCAGGGTGCCGCTCTCCTCTCCCACCCGTACCATCTGCACCACAAAGCGGGGGAAGCGGCCACTCTCCAGCATGGAGCGGGCAAGCCCGTTGCCCTCTTTCACGCCATCGGCAATGGTGGCGAGCACCTCGCTCAGCACGCGGTTCGACAGGGTGCCGCGCACGATGGTGAGCGCGGCCAGCAACGAGACCCCGCTGGCCATCAGAGTGGCCAGGGTGCGGGCGAAGATAGACACCTGCACCTTCATCATCAAATCGCCGATCAGTGGCATTGCCAGCAGCCGCCGATCCAGCTGATAGCTGCCCTTGAAATTGCCCAAGCGCTGGCGCAGCAGCAATAACAGTGCGAACAGCAGCAACAGCAGCCAACCGCCGTACTGGTTGATCCATGCCGAGAGCCCAAAAACGATACGGCTTGGCAGCGGCAGTTGCTGCTCCATTCCCTCGAACAGGATGTTGAACTGGGGGATCACATAGGTCATCAACAGGATCAGGGAGAGGGCGGTAACAAAGAACAGGATCGCCGGGTAGATGAGGGCACTCTGGATCCCCTTTTTCATCTTCACCAGCTGCTCGCTGAATTCCGCCAGCCTGGACATCACCGGGGCCATGGCCCCTGCGGCCTCTGCGGCTTTAACCATGCTGATATAGAAGGGGGTGAAGACCCCGGGCATGGCCGACATGGCCAGCGACAGGGTCTTACCGCCGCGCACATCCTCCAGCAGGCGTTGGATCACCTTCGCCGACTGCTCATCGGCAAGCTCCACCCACATCTCCAGTGCCTCGTCGAGCGGAATACCCGCGTTGAGCAGGATCGACAGATCCCGACTGAAACGCCCCAGGTCGAAGGACTTGCGCAGGCGCCGCCGCCGCCCGCCACGCCTCGCTGCCTCCGCCGCATCCTCAATATGCAACGGGGTCTGGTTCAGCTGGTGCAGGCGCTCAACCAGCGATTCACGGTCCCGCGCCTCCAACTCACCCTTGAGCGGCTCGCCATCCGCGCCAATCGCCTTGTAGTAGAACAGGGCCATAGGCTAGTTATCCCGGGTGGCGCGCAGCACTTCTTCCACGCTGGTCACCCCCTGAACGAGCTTATGCAGGGCGTCGTGGTACATGGTCTGCATCCCCTCCTCCACCGCCACCTTGGCGATCTCGTGGGCATCCGTATGCTGCAAGATCATGCTGCGGATGCGATCTGACATCACCACTATCTCCAGCAGGGCGACGCGGCCGCGGTAGCCGGTGTTGCTGCACTCCTCGCACCCTACAGGCTGGTAGAGGGTAGGTACGCCCTCGGCGCAGTGCTCCTGAAGGTGCAGGCTCTCTATCAACTCCGGCATCGGCTGATAAGGCTTGCGGCAACTGGTACAGAGCCGCCGCACCAGCCGCTGTGCCAGCACCCCATTGACTACCGAGGTTACCAGGTAGTCGGCGATCCCCATATCCATCAGGCGGGTGACACTGCTGGCCGCATCATTGGTGTGGAGCGTCGACAGTACGAGGTGACCGGTGAGTGCCGACTGCACCGCGATCTCCGCGGTCTCCAGGTCGCGCATCTCACCGATCATGATGATGTCCGGGTCCTGGCGCACAATGGAGCGCAGGGCCCGGGAAAAATTCAGCCCGATCTGCGGCTTGACCTGGATCTGGTTGATGCCTTCAATCTGGTACTCCACAGGGTCCTCCACCGTGAGAATCTTGCTGTCGGCCTTGTTGAGGGCATTGAGCGCGGCGTATAGGGTGGTGGTCTTGCCACTGCCGGTCGGGCCGGTCACCAGCAGCACCCCGTAGGGCTTGTGCAGCACGTCGAGGAACTTCTCGTAGGTCTCACCCGTAAAACCGAGCTGTTCAAAACTCAGCATCGCATTGTCTTTATAGAGCAGGCGCAACACCAGGCTCTCGCCATGCATAGTGGGTACGCTGGAGACCCGCACATCGATCTCCTGACCATCGATATGCGACATAAAACGGCCATCCTGAGGCAGGCGGTGCTCGGCAATATCGAGGTTCGACATGATTTTAATACGTGAGACCAGTGCAGCGTAGAGCGGCACCGGGGGCGCCTCCTCCTCGTGCAACATGCCATCAATGCGGTAGCGCACCTTGAGACGATTCTCGAACGGTTCGATATGGATATCCGAGGCACGGGCCTCCACCGCGTGCTGCATGATCAGGCTCACCAGCCGGATCACCGGGGCCTCGCTGGCGATATCTTTTAAATGGGCGATCTCCTGCTGGCTGTCGCCACCCTTCGTCGGGGAGATGTCCTCCACGATACGCGCCATCTGTGTCTTGCCACTACCGTAGATGCGCTCAATCGCCGACTGGATCGCACTCGGCTCGCCGACACGGCATTTCACCCTCTTCTGGAAGAACAGGCTGATCGCATTAATCGCATAGCGATCGAGGGGATCGGCCATGGCCACCGTGACCTCATCCACCGTTAGCGCTAGCGGCAACACCGCGTGCTCCTTGAGAAAGACCGTGGAAAGACTATCCTCCAACGCCAGCGCATTGAGGTACTCCTTCTCCTCCACAACGGGGAATGAGAGCAGCTCACCCAGCGCTTGGACCATATCCGCCTCGGAGACCAGGCCCAGCTTTACCAGCAGGTGGCTAAGCGGCTCATCGCGATCCCCCTGCAGCTGCAATGCATTTGCCAGCTCATCCTGTGCCACTTTCCCAGCGCCTAGCAGTATCTGCCCCAGCCGCTCTTCCTCCACCCGCCTTTGCGAGCGCGCTTCGCCAGTGACACCAATAGATTCCTTGTCCCACGACTCAGAAAGCGTGTTTTTCATAGCTAAATCAATATCCTATAGTTCTGGAAGTCACTCCCGTCAGATGCAAAATGCAAACAAAATTTGAGTGCACTCTGTCACTAACGTAAATATAGACTACCCCTGCTCATCAGACAGCCAATACCACGCTTGCCCGCTCTCAATACCCTATAGGCGAGTCGTAGCGTTGCGTTTACAATGAGTTAGAATTCGTCCCAACCTACGCAAAGGCCAGACATGTCGCACTCCAGCCGACTACTCAAGCAAATAGAAAAGCTGACGGAGATCGGAATCGCCCTTTCGGGTGAACGCGACACCGAACGGCTACTGGAGAAGATCCTCCTCGGTGCCAAGACGCTGACCAACGCCGATGGCGGCACCCTCTACTCGGTGCAGGAGAACGGCGCGGTGAAGATGGAGATCCTGCGTACCGACTCGCTGAACTTCGCCATGGGCGGGACCACCGGCAAACCCATCCCCTTCGACCCTATCCCGCTCTACGATGAAAGCGGTGAGGGCAACCACCACATGGTGGTGACCCACGCGGTACTCAACGACTGTACCGTCAACATCCCCGA
This sequence comes from Thiohalomonadaceae bacterium, assembly GCA_041555695.1. GTDB lineage: Bacteria > Pseudomonadota > Gammaproteobacteria > Thiohalomonadales > Thiohalomonadaceae > JAPHSX01. The sequence continues at coordinate 12,176 of JBFFJV010000047.1, forward strand.
TGCCTACGATGCGGAGGGGTTCGACTTCTCCGGCACCAAGAAATTCGACGCCAACACCGGCTACCGCTCCACCTCCTTCCTCACCATACCGATGAAGGATCACGAGGGGCTGATCATCGGCGTCCTGCAGTTACTCAACGCCCAGGACGAGAAGAGTGGCGAGATCATCCCCTTTAACGAGACCGCACAG
>JBFFJV010000048.1:0-12211 GCA_041555695.1 Thiohalomonadaceae bacterium
CTGATACATCCTCAAGAGGATGTTTCTCCCATATTGTGGGTTTACCAATGGTGCGGATCATCAGACCGTTAATCGCCTCGACTACGGAGAAGTGGGGACAGAGCCAGCCGCAGTAGAGTCGTCCCCAGCGCCAGGAAACTCCGATTAAAAGTCCGGCAGCGATGGCGATTGGCAGGAAACCGCGCAGGATGATGTTGAACCCTGCCTCTGCAGGGCCGATCTCACCGGCAAGAAAAGGGTCGAGTCCGAGGGTCCAGTTGTAACCGAAGAAGATAAAGTGGCCCAGGGTCAGGTCGAGACGGAAGATATCGAGTGGTGGTGCTGCTACAAACAGTAGAAAAAAGGCAGTACGCAGCACAAAGCGGCGATCCTGTAACCGGCTGGGTGTTTGCGAAGTCACTGAGTATCACCACAAACAGGGCCAATCAGCGGGTAGCGCCAGGATTGCCCTGCCATCGCTTTGGCCAGCCCGACCACACCCAAAAGTACCAGCGAGGCGTGGCAGACGGTGAAATAGATGAGTGCTATGGTCCATGCACCGATGCTGTCGTAACCACCGACGGCTATGGTTAACCCGGTGAACGGTAGTAGTAATACCCCTGCCCAGATGCTTGCGGCCAGTGTCTGGCGCAGGTGACAGAGGGCCAGCGGTGTGGCCGCATCACGCTGTTGGCGATACAGCAGCACCAGCCAGATAAAGGCGATACCGGGCAGTATCAGCAGGTTGGCCAAATAGAGTACCTCTGCGGTGACGGCCAGGCTTTTGTTCTTGTCGGAGTCCACGGGGGGTGTGATATCAGCGGCCATAGGTGGCGCTGACGACTTCCATTAGGGCAGCGGCGGTCTCTTCATCGTCGGTGAGGGACTCTACCAGGGAGGCGCGGCACGCCTCGACCGGGTCGTAGCCGCCATGGATCAGAGTGGCGGCATAGACCAGCAGGCGGGTGGAGGCCGCTTCCTCCAGATCGTGATCCTTGAGTGAACGCAACGCGTTACCGAGTGCGACCAGCCGCTTTGCAGTCATCGCATCAATACCTGTCTCCCCTTCGACGATCTCCTGTTCCAGCTCAGGTGAGGGGTAACCAAAGCGCAGTGCAACGAAGCGCTGACGCGTAGAGGGCTTCATCCCTTTTAACAGGTTTTGATAACCGGGGTTGTAGGAGACCACCAGCATGAAATCTTTGGGCGCGTGCAGCAGTTCATTGGTGCGCTCGATGGGCAGGATGCGCCGGTCATCGGTGAGCGGGTGCAGTACCACGGTGGTGTCTTTGCGCGCCTCGACCACCTCGTCGAGATAACAGATCGCCCCTTCGCGTACGGCACGTGTGAGTGGTCCGTCGTTCCACACGGTGGTGCCGTCACCGATGAGGTGACGACCGACCAGGTCGGCAGCGGTCAGGTCATCGTGACAGGCAACGGTGTAGAGTTTGCGTGTCAGCCGTGCCGCCATGTGGTTGATGAAGCGGCTCTTGCCGCAACCTGTTGGTCCCTTGATTAATACTGGCAACTGGTGACGCCAGGCGTATTCAAACAATTCTATCTCATTGCCCTGTGGACGATAGAAGGGGAGGTCCCCGTTCATGTCAGGGCTTTCATCATTACCCGGTGTTGCAAGCTGAGGCGTGGAGTTCATTTCGTTATCCTTGTGGCAGAAGAAAGGCTGCTGCGATAAAGCTTCCTACAATCAGGAGATAGCCGCTCAGTACGGGGCGCCAAAAGCCGCCTACCCGGCGTATGCCCATAAACCAGTCGGCAACCAGTTGCCCCTTGAACATGGCAATGGCGAGTACGCCAACTACCAGTCCCTTACCCTGCAGCCCCAGTTCTGCTGCCACGTAGGTCGCAAAGGTCAGGGTGATTAGCAGCAGCCAAATCAATGTGCAGGGGCGTATCAGACGATGTTGCGCTTGTTCCACGGTTTCTCCTAATGCATTACGTAGATTAGAGGGAACAGGATTAGCCAGACCAAATCTACCATATGCCAGTAGGAAGCGCCGGTCTCTACACCCGTGTGTTGCTCTGCGGTATAGCCGCCACGCCGTGCCTTTTGCGCCACTACCGTCAGGATCACCATGCCCATAATGACATGCATGAAATGGAAAAAGGTCAGCGCAATATAAAAGGTATAGAACAGGTTGGTACTCAGTCCAATCCCCTGGCTGAAGTGATGCTGATACTCCAGGCCCTTCACCAGCAGAAACAATACCCCGAGGGCAATAGCGGACCATAGCCAGCGACTGCACACCAGGGCATTGCCCTGTTTTATCGCGGCCACAGCTCGTACCACAAAATAGCTGCTGGTAATGAGTGTCAGGGTGTTGATCAGGCCGGAGGTTCTGTCCAGTTGCAGTTGATAGAGATTGAACAGCTCCAGATTATAGCGCCGGGCAAAGGCATAAACGATAAACAATACACCGAACACGGATAGTTCAGCCAGGATGAAGACCCAGATGGCCAGATCACCAGGAGGTGAATTAACCGGTGTTGTTTGCGGAGTATCGTTGGAAATAGGGGGCATCATGAATCTATTAAATAGATAAGTATTTAAAAAAATGGGGGAGTTAAACTCCCCCATTCGATACGACATACTAAAGAAAACTACTGTTGCGGCGATCAGGCGGCCTCGGTCTGCTCTTCGCCACCGACGAAGAAGCTCATGATGTAGACAATCAGACCGATCAGGAACACCAGTCCAGCACCTTCACGCAGCCAGTAGAACATGGCAATGTTCTCCTGTACGACCATGAATGGCTGTGCCGCATCTCCCCCCATACGCTGCAGATAAACCTGCAGAATACCGGCGGCAGTGAGGAACAGGGTGATGAATACCATGGAGACGGTCATCAACCAGAACGACCACATTTCCATCACCTGCGATTTCATGCTGTTGGCGGCGGCACGACCGCGCATCATCGGCATGGCGTAGGAGATGATGGTCAGCACGATCATCACATAGGCACCATAGAAGGCCATGTGACCATGGGCCGCGGTGATCTGACTGCCGTGGGTGTAGTAGTTCACCGGAGACAGGGTGTGGATGAAGCCCCACACACCAGCTCCCAGGAAGGCCATGACTGCAGTTCCCAGTGCCCACAGTACCGCCGCCTTGTTCGGATGCTCACGACGACGCTGGTTAACCATGTTGAAAGCGAATACCGTCATCATGAAGAAGGGGATGGGCTCCATGGCGGAGAATACCGAACCGATGATCTGCCAGTATTCCGGTGTACCAATCCAGTAGTAGTGGTGACCGGTACCGAGGATGCCGGTGATCAGGGTCATGGCGATGATCACGTAGAGCCACTTCTCGATTACCTCACGGTCAACACCGGTGGTTTTGATCAATACAAAGGCAAGGATTGCACCGAGGATCAGTTCCCATACACCCTCTACCCAGAGATGAACGACCCACCACCAGAACATCTTATCCAGCACCAGATTGGAAGGATTGTAGAAGGAGAAGAGGAAGAATACCGCCAGGCCGGTCAGGCCGAGTAACAGCACCAGAGTGATAGTGGTCTTGCGACCCTTCAGCACGGTCATGGCGATGTTAAACAGGAAGCCCAGTGCGACGACAACGATACCTAACTTGGTGATCGTCGGCTGCTCCAGGAACTCGCGTCCCATCGTCGGCAGCAGATCATTACCGGTGATCTTGGCCAGGGTGGCGTAAGGCACCGCCAGGTAACCGATAATGGTCAGGGCGCCAGCCACCAGGAAGATCCAGAACAGCGCCAGCGCCAGTTTAGGGCTGAACAGCTCGGACTCTGACTCCTCGGGAACCAGATAGTAAGAGGCACCCATAAAGCCGAACAGCAACCAGACGATCAGAAGGTTGGTGTGTACCATGCGGGTAACGTTAAAGGGGATCTCCGGGAACAGGAAATCGCCCATGACATATTGTAGACCCATCACCAGGCCGAACAGGATCTGTGCAGTAAACAGACCGATGGCGGCGATGAAATAGGGCTTGGCAACTATTTGTGATTGATATTGCATTGTTATATTCCCCCATTAACCCTGGATGTTCGGTGGCCAGTTGCCATCGTCGATTTCAGATGTCCATTTCAGGAACTCCGCGACACCCTCCAATTCCTCATCGCTGAGGTTGAACTGGGGCATGCTGCGGCGACCGGGAATACCATCTACCGGGCGGCTCTTGATGAAACCAATGATTGCCTCTTTGCTATTACCGAAACGGTTGTAAACGTTCCCTAGCTCAGGTGCAAAGTAGGCTCCCTCTCCCATAAGGGTGTGACAGCCGATGCAGTTGTTGTCTTCCCACACCTTCTTGCCCAGAACTACTTGAGGGTTGATGTTCTCCCTATGATCCCGTTCAGGCAGTCCACCGACAGTGTCGAAGGAGAGTGCCAGGAATAACAGGAAGAAGAAGGCACTGCCCCCATAGAAGATGTTTCGCGCCATGCTTTTTGTAAATGCACCACTCATTATTTCCTCCTTGGCGGAATCAACCGCGCTTGTTGGGTGCTGCTATTGGAATTGTGAAATCTCATAGAAATTAGAGCAAAGGTCTCAGGGTATATCCTTGATACATATCAAGAATCCATTATGGAAAGAAAAGAAACCGAGGGAAGTGGCTATAGCCCCTTGCGCAGGATAGGTTCCATCTTCTCAACAATGTCATCGACGCCCATCTCAATAATACTGGCAATAGAGACGAAGGTCTGGATGGCGTTGATACTGGCATCCTCCTTGGAGGCGATGCGGATGCGTTTCATCAGGTGCAGGTTGACCACCTTTAGTTCGCGGTAGAGCTCTTCAATACCCAGTAGTTCCCAGTCGGCCTTTTCACCATCGTTCTGTCGCAGATACTGGGTGGTGAGGTAGGTACCGACGAGGCGATGAATGGTCTCCTGCAGGGTGGCAAAGGGGAGGTGGAAGTGGGCCAGTGGTTTGAGCCGGGCGAGGATGGTGCAGGAACCGGAGGCCATGATGAGACCGAATAGTGATTTAAGGGCGTTCTGCATATCCACATTTTTAAAGAAACTGCGCTCCTCGGTATGTACCCATACATCGGTACGCTCGATGGAGGAGGTGTCGGCAAACTGGCGGGCGATCTGCTCAATCTCGATGGCCGCCGGGCAGTAGAGGAATTCTTCACTGCTAAAGGGGCAGTTAGGGCACTGGTTGCAGGATAGCCGGGTCCAGTCCGGGTGATCTTCGCTGTTTTGTTCGACCATGCGTTCAGGTCGTTCGATATCGACCTCAAAGCGGCACTCGCTGCCGTCCTCCCTGTTCAACTCGTAGCTGACGATACGCATTGTTTTAAAGCACTTCCGATGCAAAATCCGCCAGTCGTGAGCGCTCGCCGCGCAGCAGCGTAATGTGACCACTGTGCTCCCAGCCTTTGAAGTGGTCGACCACATAGGTGAGACCGGAGTTGGTCTCGGTGAGGTAGGGGGTGTCGATCTGCGCGATGTTACCCAGACAGATCACCTTGGTGCCGGGTCCGGCGCGTGTGATCAGGGTCTTCATCTGCTTTGAGGTCAGGTTCTGCGCCTCATCGATAATGATGTATTTATTCAGGAAGGTTCGTCCGCGCATAAAGTTGAGGGAGCGTACTTTGATGCGGTTACTCAATAGCTCCTGGGTGGCAGCGCGCTCCCATTCGCTGTTGTGTTCCGACTGGGTGAGCACTTCCAGGTTGTCCATCAGGGCACCCATCCAGGGCGTCATCTTCTCCTCCTCGGTGCCGGGGAGGAAACCGATGTCCTCGCCCACCGGTACGGTGACGCGGGTCATGATGATTTCACTGTAGAGGTTCTGGTCCAGGGTCTGGCTCAGGCCGGCAGCAAGGGTGAGCAGGGTTTTACCGGTGCCCGCCTGACCGACCAGGGTGACAAAGTCGATCTCCGGATCCATCAACATATTCAGTGCGAAGTTCTGTTCGCGGTTGCGCGAGTTAATGCCCCACACATTGTGGCTGGGGCTGTGGTAATCGCGTACCGTCTCGATGATCGCGTCCCCCTCATCAATGCGTCGCACTACAGCATGGAAACTTTCGTCATCTTCCAGTGCGATGAATTCGTTGGGATACCAGTTCTCCACCTCGGGTCCGCTGAGGCGGTAAAAGGTGCGACCCTCCTCCTGCCACGACTCCATCTCCTTGCCGTGCTGTTCCCAGAAGTCACCGCTTAGCTCCTGCATACCGCGGTAGAGCAGCTCCACATCCTCCAGTACCTGATCGTTGCGGTAGTCCTCTGAGTGGATACCGAGGATCGCCGCCTTGATGCGCATATTGGTGTCTTTTGAGACCAGTGTGACGCTCAGTTCCGGTTGCTCCTGTTGCAGTGCCAGGGCGGTGCCGAGGATGGTGTTATCCGATTTGCTACCTGGCAGGGTGGAGGGGAGGGAGGCCTCCATGATGCGGGTCTGAAAGAACAGTGAACCGTGCGGTGCCTTTTTACTGTTCAGCGGGGTGTTTTGATCCAGCGGGATCCCCTGTTGTATTTCGCTGGTGGCGATACCCGCCATCAGCTGGTCCATGAAACGGCTTGCCTGGCGGGCGTTGCGTGCGACCTCTGAGTGGCCTTTTTTATTGTTGTCCAGCTCTTCGAGCACCACCATCGGCAGGTAGATATCATGTTCCTGAAAGCGAAACAGCGCGGTAGGGTCGTGCATCAGCACATTGGTGTCTAGAACAAACAGGCGTTTTCCTTGTGGGGTATCGTTCATCGCAAAGCCTTATTGTTGTGTTGTCCGGGGTTAAAGTTGTTTGACCGCTTCGAGTACTTCGGCAACGTGCCCTTTGACCTTCACCTTGCGCCACTCCTGACGCAGCACACCTGTGGCATCAATCAGGAAGGTGGAACGCTCGATGCCCATGTAGGTTTTGCCGTAGAGTTTTTTCTCTTTAATGACATCAAACAGGTGACACAACACCTCCTCTTCGTCGCAGAGCAGCTCGAAGGGAAAGGACTGTTTCGCCTTGAAGTTCTCATGCCTCTTGATGCTATCGCGTGATACGCCGAGGATCTCGGTATTGTGCTGCTGGAAGTCAGCATAGAGGTCGCGAAAGTTCTGTCCCTCGGTGGTGCAGCCGGGGGTGGAGTCCTTGGGGTAGAAGTAGAGCACCAGGTTCCTGCCCTTAAGGTCTTTCAGGGCGATGGTCTGCTCGCCGGTGGCGGGCAGGCTGAAGGCGGGGGCCTTTTTACCGATGGTGGGTGCGCTCATGGTCTCTCCTCATCTGTTTATCTGTGGCTCGAGAATTTATGTAAGTTTAGCCCTTAGCCGGTTCAAGGATACCGTCGAGGTTGAGGCTGTCGCAGAAATCGAAGAATTCTTCGCGCAGGCGGGCAATTGAGGTATCACCGGGGATGTTGATCACCAGGGTGGCGGTGAACATCGGTGTGCCGGTGTGGGGGGCGTTGTAGCTGTCGGTGAAGAGATCCTGAATATTGATATTGCGCCCGGAGAAGAAGTCGGCCAGCTGGTTGACGATACCGGGGTGATCGAGTGCCACCACATTGACCGAGTAGGGGATGGCGTTGGCTGTGTGTTGCTGGCTGTCGGTACGCCTGGAGGTTATGGTCAGCTCCAGCTTATCCCCTAGCGAAGGTAACTGAGTCTCCAGTTTGGCGATGGTGTCCCAGCTGCCCTCGACCATCATCAGGATGGCGAATTCGCCACCAAGGATAGTCATGCGGCTATCAAGGATATTGACGTTGCTCTCGCTGATGGGCTGGGTGAGGTTCTTAACGATGCCCGGGCGGTCATGCCCCAGGGCAGAGATGACCAGATATTGCTTTGCCGGTGAATTCATAGGTTTGACTGGACTCCGTAAAGTTCTGTTTTCATCGCACCCCGGCAGGGTGCTGCGATGGTGTTTTCGGCTAGTCTAGCACCATTTAGGGGGCTTGCGCCTAGCCATCTCTAATTGTGTGTAGGTGGTGCTTTGAACCCGTTCAAACCTTGTCATCACAGGGCCGCGCAAGTACCATGCACGTTTCGATTTTCCCCGGCGGAGATAGGTATGTTTCACGGTAGTATGGTTGCGCTGGTGACCCCCATGCAGGAAGACGGCTCGGTCGATTTTGACAGCCTCGCCCGTCTGGTGGAGTTCCATGTGGAGAACGGTACCGATGCCATTGTGGCAATGGGTACCACCGGCGAGTCGGCCACCCTGGATGAGAAGGAGCACTGTCAGGTGATCCGCCGCGTGGTTGAGATGGCGGCAGGGCGCGTACCGGTGATTGCCGGTACCGGTGCCAACTCCACCTCCGAGGCGATTCAGCTCACCCGCTGTGCGATGGAGGCGGGGGCTGATGCCTGTCTGCTGGTGACACCTTATTACAACAAGCCGACTCAGGAGGGACTCTATCAGCACTTCCGCGCGGTGGCTGAGGCGGTGGCGGTACCGCAGATCCTCTATAACGTACCGGGTCGTACCGCGGTTGATATGAGCAATGACACTGTCGAGCGCCTCGCATCCATCTCCAATATCGTGGGTATTAAGGATGCCACCGGTGATATGGCCCGTGGTAAGGAGCTGGTGGAGCGCTGCGGTGACCGTATCGATATCTACAGCGGAGACGATGCCACTACGCTGGAGTTGATGAAGCTTGGCGGCAAGGGGGGGATCTCGGTCACCGCTAATGTGGTGCCGCGTGAGATGCATCAGATGTGCGCCAGCGCACTGGCCGGGGAGTATGACCAGGCTGCCGCGACTAACGACAGGCTGATGCCGCTGCACCAGAAGCTGTTTGTCGAGTCTAACCCCATTCCAGTGAAGTGGGCACTCTACGAGATGGGGCTGATACCTGCCGGCATCCGCCTGCCGCTGACCCCGCTCTCCGATACCTACCATGACACTGTGCGCCAGGCGATGAAAAGCGCCGGTGCTCTTTAAGGGAAAACTTTGATGTCTACTACCTCGCGTCTGCTGGCGCTCGTCCTGCTATTTTCCGTTGCCGCCTGTAGTGGCGGCGGCAGTAATAGCCGTCTTGATTATAAAGAGGCGAAGAGCCTGCAGGGGCTGGATGTGCCCCCCGACCTTATTGCCCCGGTGAACAGCGGTGAAACCGAACTGCCTGCTGTCGGTGGCTCAAAGGCTCCCGGTGCGGTGCTGCCCCGGGTTGAGGGGGTGCGTGTTGCCCGTGACGGTGCCGAACGCTGGCTGGTTCTGGATGCCTCGGCCGAAGAGCTGTGGCCTCGTCTGCGCAGCTTCTGGACGACACTCGGGCTGGAATTGCAGTTTGATGAATCCGAACTTGGCATCATGGAGACTGCATGGGCTGAAAACCGTGCTGATGCCCCCAGCGGTTTCATCACCGATTGGGTGAAGAGCGTATTCAAGAGTGCCTATTCGGCCGGAACCCGTGATAAGTATCGGCTGCGCCTGGAGCGCAGCGAGAGCGGCGGCAGTGAGCTCTACCTCAGCCACTACGGCCTCAAGGAGGAGGTGCTCGCGGGTCAGGATGAGCTCGATGTGGGCAGCATCCGTTGGGAAGTGCGCCCCTCAGATCGCGAACTGGTCAATGAGGTGTTGAACCGCCTGGTGGTCTATCTGGGTGGTGGTGAGCGGGCGGTCGCGCAGCTCAAGGCGGTCGAGAAGGTTGAGTCAGAGCGTGCCCGTATCGAGGGCGAAATGTTGCTGATCACCGAGGGCTTTGCCCGTAGCTGGCGTCGTACAGGTATTGCCCTGGACCGTCTCGGCGTAGTGGTCGAGGACCGCAACCGCGCCAAGGGTATCTATTATGTCGGTCAGATTGATCTGGATGCCACGGATGAGAGTAAAGGCTGGCTGGCTTCCCTCTTCTCTTCGAAAGAGGAGCAGAAGAGCGAGTCTCCGCAACTGCAGATCGTACTACGTGGTGATGAGAATCAGACCCGCCTCACCATTCTGAATATGGATGGCACTGCGCGTAGCGACAAGCTGACGGATGACCTGCTAAAGCGTCTGCAGCAGGAACTGAAATAGCACACGTTGACGATGCGTTTTGCCTTACTGGGCAGCGGTAGCCGGGGCAATGCCACCCTGGTGGTCAAGGGGAAGACGGCACTGCTGATCGACTGCGGCTTCTCGGCCCGCGAGCTGGAACTCAGGCTTGGTCGGCTGGGCATGAGCGGCGCTGATTTGAGCGCCATTGTGGTGACCCACGAGCACAACGACCATATCGGTGGCGTCGGTGTGGTGGCTCGCAAGCATAAGTTGCCGGTGTGGCTGAGCCACGGCAGCTATCGTGCCGGGCAGAAGCGACTGGGCGAGTTGCCTGAGCGGCATACCCTAAACTGCCATCAGCGTTTCAGTATCGGTGAGCTGGAGCTTGCGCCCTTTCCGGTACCCCATGATGCGCGGGAGCCGTGCCAGTTTGTGATTGGTGATGGGGACAACAGATTAGGTATCCTGACTGATGCCGGTCGCAGCACCCAGCATATCGAGAGCTGTCTTGATGACTGCGATGCACTCATACTGGAGTGCAATCACGATCCGCAGATGCTGGCCGAAGGTCCCTATCCCCCCTCTTTGCAGGCTCGGGTAGGGGGGATGCTGGGTCACCTCAGCAATGGCCAGTCGGCTGAGTTGCTGGGGCGGCTTGAGGTTGGAAAATTGCAGCACCTGGTGGCAGCCCATATTAGCGAGAAGAACAATCGTCCCGAACTGGCCGCTGCCGCGCTGAGCGAAAGCATCGGCTGCGAGCCCGAGTGGATCGCCCTGGCCGAACAGGACGGCGGGCTGGGCTGGCGCGAAATTCAGTAAACGAATTAATTTAAACTTTTTGAGGAAGTGACGATGCAAAAGAAAGCTGAACTCATTGCGGGTAAGGCGAAGTCGGTATACACCACCGATGAGGATGACAAGCTGATCATCCACTACCGCAACGACACCTCTGCCTTTGACGGCGAGAAGATCGAGCAGCTCGATCGCAAGGGGATGGTGAACAACAAGTTCAACGCCTTCATTATGGGCAAGCTGGAGGAGGCGGGGATCGAGACCCACCACATCGCGCTGCTCTCCGATGATGAGTCGCTGGTAAAGAAACTCGACATGATGCCCATTGAGTGCGTGGTGCGTAATATTGCCGCCGGATCCTTGGTGCGCCGTCTCGGTGTCGAGGATGGCATGACCCTTAATCCACCTACTTTCGAGTTCTTCCTCAAGAACGACGCGCTGCACGACCCGATGATCAACGACTATCACATCATCAGCTTCGGTTGGGCCACCGCGGAGGAGATCGCCAAAATGAAGGAGCTTACCTTCAAGGTGAACGAGGTACTGACCAGGCTGTTTGCCGACGCCGGAATGTTGCTGGTCGACTATAAGCTGGAGTTCGGCCGCTATCAGGGCCGCGTGGTGCTGGGGGATGAGTTCTCCCCCGACGGTTGTCGCCTGTGGGACGCCGATACCCGCGAGAAGCTCGACAAGGACCGCTTCCGCCAGGGGCTGGGCGGCGTGGTCGAGGCATATGAAGCAGTGGCGCAACGCCTGGGGGTCGAACTCGACTAACTTACTGTTTTTGTTAGCCTGACGGGACAGCCCGTCAGGCCGGCGTGTTCTCTTTACACCTCTTATCCTCTTTCCTTCCCTCTCGGGAATTTCTCCCACCCTTGTATTTTTTCTCTACTACCCCCATCCACACTGGATGTATAAATCGATTTAATCGTTTGCGGTTTCCGGGACGGGATCCTGTCCGAGAATTAAGGGGATAAATGGTGCAGTTACTTAATCAATTGACTATTCGCAGCAAGCTATGGCTTGGTTTTGGTCTGATTCTGTCAATTCTGGTGCTTGCTGCACTGGTTGTCTCATTTAATCTCAGCCGGGTGAGCGGCACCATTGATGATGTCGTCAACCGCACCCAACCAGCCGTGCTTGATGCACAGAGCCTGGAGACGGCGTTGAGTAAGGCAAATACCTCCCTGGGCTACTACCTGCTCTCAAAAGAGGAAGAGCATAAGCAGGCTTATGAGCAGAGCCTGCAGCAGGCCGAACAGTTACTGCAAGCTCTGCAGGCAAGCTCCATCAGTGAAGCAAATGAGCAGGTCGTCCCTCTGCTCGATTCTTTGCAGCAACGGCTGGTACAGTTCAAGTCCTACCGTGAGAAGATGCTTAACCTGGCACAAGACAATATAGCTAACCAGCCCGCCTTTGGTTACGCCGCCCAGAACATCAATCCCCGCGGTCAGGCCATGTTGCAGTTGCTGACACAGATGGTTCTGGCAGAGCAGGATGAGGAGGCGAGTGATGAGC
>JBFFJV010000049.1:0-12057 GCA_041555695.1 Thiohalomonadaceae bacterium
ACTGATGATCGGTTAACAGGTAACTTTGGGTTTGATCTCCTGAACGCGGAGATCCGGTGCAGGGATTCAGTACCGGGGAGGGCGATAGAGGGAGGGGGAGTGCTGGCTGGTAAAACCGTCAGTGGATGGACGTAGCGCCAGGGTTTCAACAGCAGGGGTGCTGGAGGTGGTAATGACCGGGAGTATGCCGACGACACAGCCAGTGCAGTGACCCGCAGAACCGGCATGATTCGTACAACTATCGTCCCCCGAATGCTGTTGGCAATCGTGACGCAGCTGAGGGGGTGTTACGTTACCCGTATCGTCCTGCTGCGCCATTATCTGATGTAACTGATGCATCTGATGCGTACCCACCTCCTGAGAAGGGGCATGCAGCACGGCCGCCACTGCACCCTGCAATGGAGAAAACCCCACAAGCAGCGCCAGTATTACAGCCAGAAATTTATCAGTCAGCGAACACATAAGAGTGATATAGGCGATTCATGCTCTGTTTTCAATAGTTATCTGTTTGTCAGCGACAATCGGGATAAGTTCAAGTTGCACGGTACCAGGCATAAGAATGTGCACAGCACCACTTAACGTCATCCTGTCAGGATACTGGCAGCTTCCTGACCTGGAAGCACTATCCCTATTTTCTTGTCACAGGGTTATTGCCCCTAACCGTCGATTCCTCAACGTCAGCTCATTATTAATTTGGCACAGTATGCAGACAGCTTTATTAAATTAATCCGTTAAATCTCACCATAAAACTCAAAATGATTCTTTCCATGCCGTTTGGCGTGATACATGGCGTTGTCAGCACGATGGATTAATATACCGGGATCCTTTCCGTCACCGGGATAAAAGCTGATTCCGATGCTGGTGGTAACCACTGCCTCACTGCCGTCGATGAGATAGGGGCGTGCCACTTCCTGGGTAATTTTTCTGGCGACGCGTACGACATCGTCGTTGCCTTCTATGGCGGTGATGACGATGGTGAATTCATCACCGCCGAAGCGGGCGACGGTATCGACGGCGCGCAGACATGAGGTTAGCCGCTGTGCCACCTGGCGCAGCAGTTCATCGCCACTGTTGTGACCCAGAGTGTCATTAACGGCTTTAAAACCGTCGAGGTCGAGAAACAAGACGGCAGCCTGTTGCTGCTCGCGCTGCGCCTGGGCAATCGCCTGGTGCAGGCGGTCGTTGAACAGGATGCGATTGGGCAGGCTGGTGAGTTGATCGTAATGGGCAAGGTAGAGTAGCCGCTCTTCACTCTCTTTCTCTGAGGTGATGTCGGAGAAGATACCGACATAATGGCTGATCTCTCCATGCTCATTCTCTATTGCGGCAATGGAGAGCCACTCCAGATACTCATTGCCGCTTTTGTTACGATTCCAGATCTCCCCCTGCCACTGGCCAAACTGGCTGATTTCATGCCACATATGTGCGTAGAAGGTGGCATCCTGTCGTCCTGAACGTAGCAGAGATGGCCGTTGTCCTACCGCCTCTTCTTCGGTGTAACCGGTGACCCCGGTAAAGGCGGCATTAACGCTGACAATGGTGGTGTCGGGAGCGGTAATAATGACCCCCTCGCTGGCATTTTCAAATACCTTGCTCATCAGGCGGGAGGTGAGGTCACGGTTCTGGTTCAGGTCATGCAGCAGTGCGTTCAGGCGCATGCGCAGCTCTTCGGCCAGCACAAGTAACTCATCATATAATCGAGTGGTCTTTTGATGGTCGGCGCCACCGAGGAGTAGCTGTTTGGCTACCTGATGCATCTGGCGGTGGACAGGGGCGATGGCGGTGAAGCTGTCCAGCGTGGTGAGTTCCGGATTGTTGATACCGTGATACCAGTGTCCGAACTTGCACAGGTGATCGGGGCGTTCAGCGAGATCATTTTCCGGCGGTGGCAGCTGACAGATCAGTACGCGGTTGATCTGTGCCATCCAGCGCGCATGATTCTCTATTGCCTGTTGCAGCTCTGCAACGTAGCGCTCCAGCTCATTGTGAGTCAGTTGTTGGAATAGTGCATTATACATATACGTATTCTGTATTCGCCCCGTGAGGGCTCAGTCTCTGTAGCCGTAGCATGATGAGGTGTGGCGGCTGAGCAGATCGCTATCAATCACTGTGATCGATAATATATTCCTGCCACAGCTCTTCATCTTCCACCTCTAGCTCGGAGATCGCGAATCCGCACACCGAGATCCCGGCTTCGTGAACGCTATTTTTAGTGCCGCTGATCAATGGGTGCCACTCGGGTAGCGGGCGACCTTCGGCCAGCAGACGATAGGCACAGCTTTGCGGCATCCAATCTAGTTTATCGGCATTTTCCGGAGTAACCTGAAGGCATTCGGGTACTAACTCGGTGCGCTCGTTATAACGGCTACAGGAGCAGCTTTCAAAATCAAGATAGCGGCAGGCGATACTGGTGGTATAGATGCTGCCATCATCTTCATCTTCCAGCTTGATAAGACAGCAGCGGGCGCAGCCGTCACACAGGCTCTCCCACTCTTCGCGATTGAGTTGAACGAAGGCCTTCTGCTGCCAAAAACGCGACACGGTGTTATCCGGCAATGGCCTTGTCCATACGCTGCTCGGCCTGTTTCCACTCTTCCCTGGCGGTACCGCCCTGGGCCATTAGCTCCATCAGGCCGTAGGCGAGCTGGCGGGTCTGGGGATTCATCTCCCTGAGCTTGGTCAGCAGGTACATGTGGCCACCCTGGGGGATGGTCAGGGTCTTTACCAGCGCGTACAGTAACAGCGACTGACCTGAGCGACTGTCGTTTTCAATCTGGGCCAGGGTGTCGTTAAGGGGGGTCATATCCATCGTTTGATACTCAGCAATTCACAGATGTCGATAATTGTACGTTAAATTCCCCGTTTCGACCGCAATAGCTATTGAATACGTATAAAACAAGTGGTTATATGTTGCGACGGATAATAACAATCAGTGGCAGGGAGCCGATAAGATGACAGGGGAAGATGATGAACTTTTTCGAGGCCATAAATGCCCACGTTGCGTGGAAGTTACGTCTGCGTAAACATATTGATGGGATTTCAGATGAGGTGCTGGACCCGAAGGTAGTAGGGTGTGATGACAAATGCCCCCTGGGACAGTGGATCTATAGCACCCTTGATGAACATGAAGGTCTGCCGTTATTTAATCAGGTACGTGTTCAGCACGCCGACTTTCATCGTTGTGCGGCGGAGATTATTACCGCCACCGATGAGGGGAATAAAGATAGTGCAGAGAAGTTATTGAGCGATGACTATGCGCAGTTATCACACATGATTGTGAAGTCTCTGACCAAGCTGAGTAAGGAGCTGGAGGGAGATACGGCCTAGCCTGAAAGCTGCAGCAGCTTCTCCATATCGAGATGCTGCTCCAGTGTATCGGCCAGGCGTTCCAGTTCCTGCTCCTTAATAGTGTGGTAATCGACGCCCTCAGCCTGCTCTAACCCCGCCCAGTGTAATAGCGCCAGGCTGGCCTGAGAGTGGTCGAAGATGCCGTGCAGATAGCTGCCGAGAACCATTCCGTCTTCGCTGATAGCCCCATCGGTATGGTTGGCCAGTTTTGCCACCGGCCGGGTCAGGCCGTTACCGCGGCTAATACCCATGTGTATTTCGTAGCCTTCTACCGCGGCACCTTCCAGCGTGAGCCGGCCGCAGACGCGGGTAAGCTGTTTTTCACTTTCCAGGGTGGTCTCTATATCCAGAAGCCCTAGCCCTTCGCTGGAGCCGATAGCACCCTCCAGCCCAAGCGGGTCGTGAATCGCCCGGCCCAGCATCTGGTAACCACCACAAATGCCGATCACCTTGCCACCGTAGCGCAGGTGCCTTGAAATAGCCCTGTCCCAGCCCTGTTGTTTAAGCCACTCAAGGTCGGCACGCACATTCTTGCTGCCGGGCAGGATGATGAGATCGGCTGGCGGAATCGTCTGCTCGGCACCAATGAAGTGGAGATCGACGTCCGGGTGCAGGCGTAGCGGGTCGAGATCGGTGTGGTTACTGATGCGCGGCAGTACCGGCACGACGATCTGAAATTTATTGTGATCGGTGATGATGTTGTCACGCGGCACCGCATCCTCGGCCTCGATGTGCAGGCCGTGCAGGTAGGGGAGCACCCCGAATACGGGCTTGCCGGTCTTTTGCTCCAGCCATTCCAGGCCCGATTCGAGTAATTTGATGTCGCCACGAAAGCGGTTGATGATAAAACCGGCCACACGGTTGCGTTCGCTCTCGGACAACAGCTCCAGGGTACCGACGATTTGGGCGAATACGCCTCCCTTGTCGATATCTGCTACCAGCACCACCGGGCAGTCGACCGCCTCGGCAAACCCCATGTTGGCGATGTCCCCTTCGCGCAGGTTGATCTCGGCAGGGCTGCCAGCCCCCTCAACCAGGATCATGTCGTACTGCCCACAGAGACGTTGGTGCGATTCGAGCACAGCCGCCATCGCCACCCTTTTGTAATCGTGATAATCACGTGCCTGCATATGATCGACAGCCTTGCCGTGGACGATCACCTGCGCCCCCATGTCGCTGCTTGGCTTGAGCAGGATCGGATTCATATCGGTGTGCGGCTCCAGTCCTGCCGCCTGTGCCTGCACCGCCTGGGCTCGGCCTATCTCGCCGCCTTCCGCGGTCACGGCACTGTTCAGTGCCATGTTCTGCGGTTTGAAGGGGGCGACGGCTATACCGTGTCGCTTTACAACACGGCATAGCCCTGCAACGACGGTGCTTTTTCCGGCATCCGAGGCGGTGCCCTGAATCATGAGAGTCTTTGTCATGGGAACGATCGTAACGGGTATTTCTGCGCGGGGGAATGGTGAGCGGCTTTCCGGTAAACTAGCCGCACTGTTTTTTCGGAAAAACCATGACTACCGTATTTGTCATCATCCTCGCCGTGCTGCTCGATATGTGGCTGGGGGAGCCGCGCCAGTGGCACCCGCTGTCCGGTTTCGGGCGGCTGGCGCAGAACATCGAACAACGGCTGCACGGTGGTGCCGCTGGCGATAATATGGTGCGCGGTGGCTGGGCACTGTTGCTCGCCGTGGTGCCGTTGATGTTGCTGGCCTGGTTGTTAACGCGGAATGAAACGGTGGCGATGCTGGTCGAGGTACTGCTGCTCTATCTGGCCATCGGCGGCAGCAGTCTGGCGCTGCATGGCCGTGCGGTGGCCGAGGCACTCTCTCTGGGTGACCTGCCGCTGGCACGACAGCGGGTGGGCTGGATGGTGAGCCGGGATACCGGGCAGCTCGACAGTGAAGGTGTTGCCCGCTCTGCGGTGGAGTCGGTGCTGGAGAATGGCAATGATGCACTGTTTGGCGCGCTGTTCTGGTTTCTGCTGCTCGGCGCACCGGGAGTAGTGATGTATCGGCTGGTCAATACGCTGGATGCGATGTGGGGCTACCGTACCGAGCGGTATCTGCAATTCGGTTATGCGGCGGCAAAGTTCGATGACCTGCTCAACTGGATCCCGGCACGTCTGACGGCCCTGGCCTATGTACTGGCTGGTGACATCGCCCGGGGCTGGCGTTGCTGGCGTACCCAGGGCCACCGTACCGACAGCCCCAATGCTGGCGTGGTTATGGCGGCCGGGGCGGGTGCACTGGTGGTGCAACTTGGTGGACCGACCTCTTATCACGGCGTGGTCACGGACAAACCGCGGCTGGGTGAGGGCGTTGCGGCACGAGGGCAGGATATTTATCGTGCCATTCGGCTGGTACAGCGGGCACTGTTGATCTGGCTGGTCGTGATTACCCTGGTGGGGGTGTTGTTTGGCTGAGTTACACCATGGTGGTCGTCTGCGTGAGGCGGTAAGCCGTTACGGGATACCCTTCGATGAGTGGCTGGACCTTTCCACCGGTATTAACCCTGTTGGCTGGCCGGTGCCGCAGTTGCCCGCCCGCTGCTGGCAGCGCCTGCCCGAACAGGATGATGGTTTAGAGCGCGCAGCAGAAGGCTATTATGGTAATGCGTACCTGCTGCCGATCGCCGGCTCGCAGGCAGCGATTCAGCTGCTGCCCAGGCTACGGCAGAAGAGCCGGGTTGGCATTCTGCAAACCAGCTATGTCGAACATGCCGAGGCGTGGCGCAGTGCCGGACATGAGGTGGTGCCTCTCTCTGTGCCGGCCATTGAACAACAGCTCGCCTCTCTGGATGTGTTGCTACTGGTCAACCCCAATAACCCTACCGCTGAGAGATTTAGCGCAGCACAACTCATACAGTGGCGAGAGCAACTCGCTGAGCGTGGCGGCTGGCTGGTGATAGATGAGGCCTTTATGGATGCCGAATCAGAACAGAGTCTGCTTTCCCACTGCGGTGAGGAGGGTCTGGTGGTGTTGCGCTCGCTGGGAAAGTTTTTTGGTCTTGCCGGCATACGCGTCGGTTTCGTCTTTGCCTGGCCGCTGTTATTGCAACGGATTGCCCGCGAGCTGGGGCCGTGGCATGTGAGTGGCCCGGCCCGTGAAGTGGCACGACTTGCCCTGCTGGACCGTGACTGGCAGAGGGCGACACGTCTGCGATTGCAGGCTGATAGCCAGCGCCTTAAGGTGCTGCTGAGAGAGAGTGGTTTTATGCCTTCTGGCAGCACCGCACTGTTTCACTATTGTCACCAGCCTGATGCGCAATCCTTACACCAGTGTCTGGCACAACAGGGGGTATTCACGCGACTCTTCGCTACCCCTGCCGCATTGCGCTTTGGTCTGCCGGGGAGTGAGTCGGAGTGGCAACGCCTGCAGCAGGTGTTGCCGGCTTTACAGCAAGAGAACTTAACAAAGGTTGTTTAATGTTACGGATATTTTCAGGATTGGCATTCGCACTCTTTTCCCTGTCACTGCATGCCCTGGAGGTGGAGGACGATAGCGGTAAACGGATCGTACTTACTGCGCCGGCACAGCGCATCATCAGCCTGGCCCCTCATGTTACCGAACAGCTCTTTGCCATTGGTGCCGGTGCGCAGGTCGTGGGTGCCGTGGATTACAGCGACTATCCCGAGGCGGCAAAGCTGATCCCCCGTGTTGGCGGCTATAGCCGCCTCGACCTGGAGCAGATCCTGGCACTGCAACCGGATCTTATCGTCGGCTGGCAGAGCGGTAATAACACCCAACAGTTGCAACGGCTGGAGACGCTGGGCTTTACGGTCTATCGCAGTGAGCCGCGCCGCCTTGATCATATTGCCGAGGGAATGTTAAAGCTGGGTGTACTGACCGGTGTGCAGGAACAGGCTAATCAGCAGGCCACAAACTTCCGTAATAAAGTTGATACCCTGAGACGTTCGGCACAGGGAAAGTCGATACGCAGCGTGTTTTATCAGATCTGGAACCGCCCCCTGATGACGGTCAACGGTGAACACCTGATCAATGATGTGATTAGCCTGTGCGGAGGTCGCAACATCTTTGCCGGGTTACCCGCACTTACTCCCAAGCTATCTGAAGAGGCGGTGATTGCCGCCGACCCCGATATTATCATCGCCAGTGGCATGGGCAGGGAGCGCCCCGAGTGGTTAGATGACTGGCGCAAGTGGCCGCAACTGCAGGCGGTGAAGGGGGAGCAGCTTTACGTGATTAACCCCAGCATTATCCAGCGTGCCACACCAAGGTTGCTGCAGGGAGCCGAGGTGATGTGCGGGATGATTCAGCGCTAAGCGGGAGGGGGCGTATTACCGTTGTCGGGACAACTCCTGGCCCATGCTAGCGCCTCCTGCATGTTTCTGAATACTGAGATCCTTTTGGATGCATTGGGATTTAGTCCGCGATAAATTTCGTACATCCTGGCCAGCCCGTAGGCGAGGGTTGAGTTTACAACCAGCGCCAGTCTGGTTTTCGATTGAGGGAGATCCGACTGTGCTGCAATATTGGCCAATGCCGTGATGTTATTGGTGGTGAGCCGGATCTTTTTCAGTTCGCTGAGGTCAAAGACCTCATTGTACTCACTCCGGTCACCTTGCCCCCTCACTTCGGTATGGTAGTGAGATAGTGCATTTTTAAATGTATCTTGAGTGGCATCGCCTTCCCAGCGGGTAATGATTAAGCGTGCGTCATTATCTATGTGGTGATGTGCGGGCATAGTGGCTCTCCCCTACACTAATCATGTGAGTGATGATCTCTTTCGTCGGGCTTCGCTCCATTGCGCCTACCCGCTGTGAGTGTTCGCAATCTCATGCAGTTTAGGTACGGCCAGCCCGAATTCATCGGCAAAGCCAAGGTTACGCTTGAGGCGCCCCGGTGCTGAGCGGCCCATACACTTGTGCTCCAGGTCGCCCTTGATCCCTTCGACCATGCCTTCGATTAGCTTCTCGCGATCCAGCTCCTTGCCGATCAGTTTGAATTGAATATCCATGACCTCGCCGGCGATCTCACGGGCCAGTGGCTGGTGGTCACTCCACATCACATCAACGTCAGTGCCGGGTGGCAGCTCCAGGCCGGTGATGTTGGTGGTGAGGATGTAGACGTTCTTGCGTACCAGTTCGTACTCCAGTTCATCGCTGCTGCCCAGCTCCCAGGTGGGAATATCGAGCGATGACATGGCCGCTTCAATGATCGGGGCTCCGGCTCCATACACCGGGGAGGGGATGAGCACCTTGTAGTCCTGTCCCTTCTTCTTCTCAAACCAGACTGAGGTTACGGTGGGGGCCTGCAGACCGTGGGCCTCCCAGTCGCGTGGCAGCAGTTCGTTCTGCAACAGGCACAGGCAGTCCTGCCACTCGGCGGGGATCTTCTCAAGCACCGGATGCAGGTCATTCTCGCCCACCGCGACCAGTACCAGGGCGGGCGTCGTGAGTGCCCTGGCGACCTTTGTCATGTCCATCTGGCGGGTGACGGGAAAGACCGGATAGCCCTGTTTGAGAAAGCCGCGGGTGAAAACACCGGACATCTCGCCAGTGCCGATGACAACGATGGGATCGTTCATGTTCTGCTCCTTACACAATGTTCTTATTGGCGGGCTGTGGTCTGGATGCGCAGCTCGTCCTGTCCACTGATGATAGCAAACAGGCGGTCGATGTTTGGGTGTTTACCGGGATTGGCCTCTGCATCGGCCGTGTGTTCGGCAAAGAGGATTAGCCCCTTGCTAGCCGCGGCCTTACTCAGACTGCCGAACTCCTGTGCCAGGGCGTTGTAAACGGCGAGCGAGCCGGCTTTGCCCGGCTTGTTTTCGATGGTATCGATGAGGGTATCGCCATCGAAGAGTTCGAGCTTTTCGATGCGGTCAATGGCGGGTAGGGTTGATAGGGTGTCTGCAAAACTCATCATGGCTCATTTATCACTGTGCGAAAAGCCCCATTATGACGCAGTCAGCAGCTTAGATAAAAGTGGCACTGCGGTGCAGACTCTTCTGCGTCAGCCCACTGGTGGGCAGCGGGCGGTGAGTGGAGCTATTGCGGTAGTTCAAGTCCAAGCTTGTTGAAGATCGACTTGAGCTGTTCAGCGGCCTCATCGAATTCGTAATCCTCGACTCGCTTTGCCATGCTGTAAACTTCGCTACGCAGCTCGCTGTTGGCGAACAGCGCCTTGAGTTCTGTCGTGAGCGTTGTGGCCGCGGCATCATCATCGAGTACCGCCTTGTAAAGTTCCTCTAAAAGTGTCGTTGCGGCCTCTCGATCAAACACGGACGAACTGTCACCGGTATTGAACTCATCCTCATACAGTAGTGTGAGCCCATTTATGACCGGTTGTAGCTGTTGCAACAGTGCTTCGAGAGTGGACTCGATAGCGCTGGCATTCCCGGCACAGGCATCTTCCAGATTCTGTGCCGCTGCTTGCACGCCGGTGGCGCCGATGTTGCCTGCAACTCCCTTCAGTGAATGGGCCAGCCGTTGCGGCGAATCCGGGTCGTCAGATTTCTGTGCCTCGCGGAATGACAGCTCAAAGTTCCTGTTGGACTGATAAAAGCGATTCAGGAGTTTGAGGTAGAAAGTGTTGCTGCACTTTAGTGACTCCAGGGCTGCCCGGGAGTTAATGCCTTCCAGTGGCGGTATGGTGTCGTCACTGCTGCTCTGGACAACCTTGCTGCTGGGCGGTGTCGTTGGCTGGACAGTGGGTTTGATCCATTTGGCCATGACGTTGAACAGTTCAGTCAGACGTATCGGTTTACCGATGTGATCATTCATGCCTGCGGCGAGTGTCTTTTCTCTGTCGCCGGACATCACATTAGCCGTCATGGCGATAATAGGGAGCTGACTGAATCGCTTATCTTCGCGAATTTTCCGGCTGGCCGTATAGCCATCCATCACCGGCATCTGACAATCCATGAGTACCCCATCAAAGTGTTGTGTCGCCAGCATGGAAAGTGCCTCCTTGCCGTTATTGGCCACCTCGACACTCAGACCGTTGCTGGTCAGCAGCTCGACAGCCAGCTCCTGGTTGATGTCGTTGTCCTCTACCAGCAGTACGTGGGCACCTTTTAGTCTGGTCAGCGCAAGATGATTGCGCTGCTCACTGTCGTGAGCACCGGGGGAAGTCTCTTCCTGCTTGCCCAGGGCGTGTAGCAGTGTGTGGTGAAGCGTGGCCGGTAGTACCGGCTTGCTGAGAAAGGCATCGATGGTGACACGGGTACTGGCATTCATGAGTTCTTCACGACCGTAAGCGGTGATCATGATGACGTGCGGCTGGCGGCTGATGTGACGGCTGCTCTGTATTGCACGTATGGTCTCGATACCATCCATCTGCGGCATCCTCCAGTCGACCAGTACGATATCGAAGTGGCTGTCCGTTTTTTCCAGTACCTGCAGCGCCTTTTCGCCGCTATCGACGGGCATCACCTGCATGCCGAATCCCTGCAGCTGACTGTGCAGGATGTTGAGAGCGGTATGATTGTCATCGACCAGCAGCGCCTTAAGGCCATGCAGGTCTTTCGGGTGTAGCCGTGACACCTCGGGCTGAGAAGTTTGTTTGTCGAGCCTGATACTGAAGGTGAAGGTACTACCCTCACCCTCAGTGGAGTCGACCTCAATCTTTCCGTCCATCATTTCTACCAGGCGTTTAGAGATGGCAAGGCCCAGTCCGGTACCACCGTACTTGCGCGTAATGGAGCTGTCGGCCTGGGTGAAGGGGGTAAACAGGCGTTGCAGCTGTTCCTGGCTCATGCCGATGCCGGTGTCACGAACGATAAACTGTAGTACAACTTCGTTATCATTCTCTCTGGCAAGCTCAACCCCCATCTCTACTTCGCCACCGCTCTCGGTGAACTTGATGGCATTGTTGCCGAGGTTGATTAACACCTGGCTAAGGCGCAACGGGTCACCTATCAGGCACTGCGGTACATCAGGAGAGATATCGAACATCAGCTCGACGCCCTTCTCCTCGGTGCGTAGGGCGAAAATACTGGCAACCTGTTCGATGACATCATCAAGACGAAAATCAATATGTTCAATTTCCAGCATTTCAGACTCGATCTTGGAAAAATCAAGAATGTCGTTAAGAATCCCGAGCAGGCCCTCTGCTGAGCTGTGTACCTTGTCAATATAGTTGCGCTGTTTGGGGTTAAGCTCTGTCTGTAGCGCCAGGTGTGACATGCCTATGATGGCATTCATCGGCGTGCGGATCTCATGACTCATGTTGGCAAGGAAGTGATCCTTTGTCCGGTTGGCAGCCTCTGCCTGGTGCTGGCTGACCACGGCGGCTTCCAGTGCTTCATTAAGCTCCTGGGTACGTAGCGTCACCTCAAACTCAAGTCGTTTACGGTGATTGGCCAGCTCATCATCGGCATGTTTACGCTCGGTAATATCGCTGGCGGAGGCGATGAGGTACTTGACCCAGGCATTTTCATCAAATACCGGGTGCAGGGATAAGTCTACCCAAATCTCAGCGCCACCGGCGATGCGCCACTTCATTTGTGTGGTGATACTCTCGCCTTCGGCACAGCGTTGTATCAGCCCTTGCATCGCGCTAAAACTTGCCTGATCGTTAATCATGTATTTGTCGTAGAAGGAGTTCCCCTTCAGGAGCACAAGTTCCTTTCCCGTGGATTGCAGTGCCTTTTTGTTGGCGAAGAGAACCAGGCCGTCGAGATCAAGTACATAGGCAAAGAAGGGCAGACCGTCCAGCGTATCCTCGAAAAACTGCTGGCTTGTCT
>JBFFJV010000050.1:0-11944 GCA_041555695.1 Thiohalomonadaceae bacterium
CCATCCCCAGGCTCACTTTGAGCTACTGGGTGAAAACTGGTAACGCATCCTGTTCAGCGTTGGCACCGCAGTGCCAACGCCCTCCACCCTGCCCTACCTCTTTCTGCTCTATTTTCCCTATTCCTCCACCAGCTGCGGCATCTATTGATGCGGGTCGTTGTGCAGTTTGCTGATTATTGCCACTGTGCCGTAGATCACGCTCCAGTAGTGCATCAGCTATCTGCTACAATAATGCCAATTTACTTATCTGAAGATCGTTTCGATGGCCGAAAATATTCTTATTCTGCACCCCAAATCCTTCGATGACATTCCCACTGATCGCGAAACACTGGTTTCCACTTTGAATGAGAGGCAATTTATCGCCGAGACCATTGAGTTTAATGGTGAGCAGCACTATCGCCCCGGTGAGGAGTTTATGATGCTCATTACCTTTCTGGGCTGCTCACCGATGATCGCCACAGGTGAGCTGGATAATAATGGTGAGCAATTCTGTCATATTGCCATTGAGGGGCCACTGCAGCAGCCACGTTATATCGTGGGGGATAATGTCAAGATACCACGTTGCCCCAAATGTGGTCATCGTTATGACGACTGGCAAAACGTGGTGGATGCGTGGGCTGCCGAACCATATAACACAGCCCCCTGCCCCGAGTGTGACGAGAGCTATTCGGCAACGCAGCTGCGCTGGCGTAAGTGTGCCGGTTTTGGACGCTTCTTCATCAAGGTGTGGGGGATCTTTGAGAGCGAGGCGGTACCTAGTCCCAATCTTCTTTCTCTGCTAAAAGATTGCAGCGGTGTTGAGTGGCAGCATTGCTATATTCGGAATAACTAAAAAGTAGCTCAGGCCCCGATCTTAACAAAGACCGCCATTTTTTTTATATCGCTATGGCTACCATCGCAATAACGGTTTCTACCATTCTGCTTGGCATGGTACATGCGTTCATCAGCAAGTTGAATTAGCGCAGGCAATTCATCAATGTCATCACGAATATTACAGGCGGCCCCCACGCTGGCCGTCAATGCCGTACCATCGGGGCGCAGCCCCAACCCATGAGAACCTAATCGCCCAATCATCTCTGCCGTCTCTTCTCGATTAGACATCGGCAGGGCAAGAATGAACTCCTCGCCGCCCCAGCGGATAAGCGAATCCTCCTTGCGTAGCTGCGAAGAGAGTGCGGAACTTATCTGCTCCAGCATTAAATCACCTGCTTCGTGCCCATAATTGTCATTAATCGATTTAAAGTGATCGACATCGATAAATACCAGCGAAAATGCCGTCTTGTTGCGACGTGCCATAGAGAAATATTTCTCCATAAACTCCTCGCCAGTCAGTCGATTATAAGCGTTGGTCAACGGGTCGTGCGCCGACTTGGTTACGATTTCACTCAGGTAGTGCAACTGAGTCATACCCGAGAGTACGGCCACACCGACGACGAGCACTATCAACCAAATCAGTCCCAACTGCTCCGAAGTTGAGCCGTTCCCCAGCACTACGCTACTGAACCATTGCACCATTACAACGGGAGTAGCAAAGCTCACCCCTTCAAGCGCAGTAAGCGGAAAGACACTTAAACCTGCCGCAATAAGAAAGGGCAGCAGGTGATAACCGCTAACCAGACTGATGGCAATCCCCTCCCCTTCAATATCTCCAAGAAGTAGAGTGGCAAGAACAAAAAAGAGTGTTGGTATGAGGAACAAGCTGCCAAGTGCGATATAGGCATGAAGGCTGCGGTCAGACTTTCGATAGGATAGCGCCACGACAGCAAAGGCTACGGCCGCGAGCAGACGCGCTGCACACAACGCCACTACCACATCCTGCGGCATGAAAAACATATCGACGAGACACCACAAGGGTGTCAATAGCGCAAACAGCGCAGCAATAAGACGCACCCTGCCAATCAACAATTCGGCGCGATGACTAAGAACGAGTGGGGAATAGAACCAGGGGGCAATAATGCCACGAAGATCTGTGGAGATATCTCCGAGGGTTCGACTCAGTATCTTTTTGACTCTTGTTGTCACAACGGCTCACACAGTAAATAAGGAAAATGTTATTAACTGTAAACTACCTGAGCACACCAGTGAAAGCAAAGTAGAAAAACTTTATCATAATGTAAATCATT
This sequence comes from Thiohalomonadaceae bacterium, assembly GCA_041555695.1. Taxonomy (GTDB): domain Bacteria; phylum Pseudomonadota; class Gammaproteobacteria; order Thiohalomonadales; family Thiohalomonadaceae; genus JAPHSX01. The sequence goes on from JBFFJV010000050.1 coordinate 2,124, forward strand.
TATATCAAAATGGCCGCTGACCATCATTGATGCTTAGCGACCATTAGTGACATCAATGATTCAGCCAAGAGCCGCATTCGCCGCAGGGAAGAACTCCTCACTCTCCGCCTTGATGCGATCGCGGATCATGGAAAAGATCCCATGAGTTTCTCTAATGAAGGCATCGTTGCCGGAGACATTTATCCCCTCTTTGCACCACTGTTTCTCATAATCCACAAAGATACGCTGAAGCTCTCTGGAGTTACTCAGAAAACGGGTGGTCAGAGTATTCATACGACTATCATCATGCGCCAGCATTTTCGCATACAAGGCATTGTCCTCCAGCGAAAGATGAGCTTTAACCTTACTGGTAAAGCGCTGAAAAAGCTCCCTGGCAATGTGCGTATCACACACTGAGTTGTCTGTCAGTAGTACCTGTAGCACCTTACAGAGTTCTGAAATTTCGTTATTCTGTTGCTCTAACTCTTTTAATGTTTCCATGTTCCCCCCCATTTTCAGGATTAGTATCGGTTACTCCACACTGGCAGATATACTCCTACCTCCTAAGTGGTTTATAGACGTAAACCATCAACGCTTCAAGGAAGTAAAATAGTAGACTATTACGGCGAGCAACTGTCGAACAGCTTTATTTCCCTTATAGCGCTTAAAGTCTCCCAGGATTATCATCTGGAAACCAGGGGATATTCGCCTGTTCGCAGAACATCTTAAATCATTAAGAATCGCCCTAAACACCTTCCTGTCAAAATAACCCATACCAATGACCAATAAAACTTGTCAGGTATTATAAAATTTACTATAAAATAGTAAGCGACAGTTTTTGAGGAAAGAGAAATGATACGTGCCCGAGAAAATGAGCCCGCAAGTTATCCGCCGCTACGCCGCTATAGTGACCGCAGCCGTGTCATAAGCCTGACAGTGGAACAGATTGAGCGTGACCATATTATCCGTGTACGCCGTATGGTGCTGATATTAGCGGTATTTGCTGCCGTACTGATTACCAACGCCGTGTTTATCGCCACGCTGGGTTAATCCCTCGCAGAGACCAGGGCTGCTATTTTTGGTGGTAAATCCAGAGAAGCCAGTCGTTGCAGGTCCTCTGGTCTGTCCACATCCCACAACTCTCTTAGCTCCTGCCAGTGCCATCCAAGCGAGGAGAGTCGCTGGCGTGTCTGCCCAATAACCCGCGCACTGCCCCACTCAATATCGGTAAATAGTTCGCTTGCCACCTGCCTCACTCCCAGCAGCGCATATCCCCCATCGTCGACGGGGCTAATAACCGCATCCCCTCCCCGATCCAGTGCAGAGAAAGCAGCAATGATATCTTCCGCCCCCAGTGCAGGAATATCACAACCAATCACCAGGGAAATATTTTTACGCTCAAGACTTGTCATCAGCGCGTATTGCAGGCGCTCTCCCAAATCGCTTCCCTGCTGCTGTTGCAGGCATACACCGTATCTATCACGGCAGCGATGAAAGAAACTGTGCTCAACATCAGGGGTACAACATAGGGTAATCGGGGCGATCGCAGCCTGACTCAGCTCGGTCAGCAGTCGTTCAACCATAAAGGCGTGAAGCGATGCCGCTCCCTCATCCCCCAGAGCGGGAATCAAACGAGTCTTGGCTCGACCCGCTTCAGGGGCTCGAGCCATCACCAGAATCTCAGCCTGAGGGAACTGCATTAAACTCTTATCAACTCCCATGCCCAGTGGTGTCGCTACGACGATAGCGCAGTGCCAACGATTCTGGCGAGGCACCAAGGAAGTAGGCCAGGCGCATCTGCCACATCAGCACAATAGTGCGCACAATGCCGTAGTGCTCCCAGCGCCTGCTTGAGGTAATTAAGGGCTGATGGATACAGTGAGGGCGAGCTAGCTGTTTGAGCCGCCTGCTCAGCTCTACATCCTCCATTAATGGGATCTCGGCATAGCCACGCAGTGAGTCGAAGGTTTCGCGTCGCAAGAAGATCCCCTGATCGCCTGTTGCAATCCCGCTGAGACAGGAGCGCCAGTTGATCAGCCGCTCCACAATGCGTAGCAACCAGTGATGGCCACTGAGGCGCAAATCAAATCTCCCCCATACCGAACCGTTGGCGATGGCCTTTTTAATCAGCGCGATGCCATCTCCAGGGAGTTGTGTATCGGCATGGAGAAAAAGCAGGATATCACCGGTGGCCACCGCCGCCCCGGCATTCATCTGCCTGGCACGCCCACGCACGCCCTCAACCAGTTGGGCTCCTGAGTCAACAGCGATAGAGGTAGTTTCATCACTACTTCCACCATCAGCCACGATAACCTCAGTAACATCATTATGAGTGACAAGTGCCGCTAATAACGCATGCAGGCTGCTCGCCTCATTAAGTGCCGGGATAATAATAGATACACTCACAACGCACCGCCGCAACTGCTCCCCTGCCCTGCGGTACAACCGTAACAATGGCCACGTACCTCAACGGAGCGACCTGCTAGCTGCAACTCCGCTAACTGAGTTAGCTGTAGCGGCTCCCCCGCTTCGCTGCGCATCGGCAGCTCCAGCATTTGGTTAAAATCGCAGTCGAAGAGTTGGCCCTGCCAGTCGACGCTGACCAGCGAACGACACATTACCGCATCAAGATTCTGCTGCTGGTAACTCTCACGTAACAGCTGCATATAACTGTCGAACTCCCCCCTGGAGAGTAGCGCACTACCAAAACGCTGAATTGGCATATTGGTAATCGTCAATAAATGATTAAACTCGATGCCGTGATCATTCTTTAATCGCTGTTTATAATCCAGTTCGAGCAGCTGTTGTGGCGGAGGTAGTGAGGCCCCTTGGGGATTAAAGACCAGGTTTAGTTGCTTACTCTCTTCACGCCCGTAACCGATTGCATTGAGCCGTTGCAGACCACGAATACTGTCATCAAATACCCCCGTTCCGCGCTGCGCATCCACATTCTCCTGTAGATAGCATGGAAGAGAGGCAACCACCTCAACACAATTCTCTGCAAGAAATTCAGCCAGGCCTTGCTGCTCAGGTTCTTCCAGGATAGTCAGGTTGCAGCGATCCAGTACATGAATACCCCGCTCCCGTACCGCGCTCACCAGTTCACGAAACTGCGGATGCATCTCCGGTGCTCCGCCTGTCAGATCAAGCGTACTGAATAGATGTTGATCGGAAAGTTCAATAATCGCTGCAATATGTTCCGGACTCATCATCTCCGTACGCCTGGGCCCGGCATTCACATGACAATGGTTACACTGCAAGTTGCACTGATAACCCAGATTGACCTGCAGGACCGAGATACCTTTGCGCTCGATTAACGGAAAATCGAACTTCTCAAGATGGGGAAGTGTTGCCAACATATAGGGTGCCGTTTGTATCTAACGAAGCTGGCGGATATACCACCATTCAAAGAGACGTTTCATCCAGTGTGCAAAACGAGTAGATGGCAAAACAATACTGCGTTTTGTGGTGCGCGCGACAAACATACCACTATTAACGCTATCGACGATACACATCAACTCCACCTTAAAGGTCTCGTTGCCTTGAGCGCCGTTCAATTCTGACAGGAGGTTCGTTGCCGCTGCTGCTGCCTGCAAATCGGCCATGTGTGCCTGCTTCGGCATCCACTCAGGTCCGGGGAAACTACCGGAGTCACCTGCCACATAGACGTGCTCGAAACCGGGCACGCGGCAGTGGGCATCGGCCTTTACCAGCCCACCTTCAGAGCGCGGCAGCTCGCTGTTATCGAACCACTGGTTACCGGTCATCCCCGGCATAAAGAGGATAAGGTCCGCCGCAAACTCCCCCCCCTCGGTGATCACCTTATCGGCCTCAAACGCCTTCATCTTATGACCAAGATGCGTTTCGATACCGCGCTTCCTCATCGTATCAAGCAGCCCCTTCACCGCCTTCGGACCGAGGCGTTTACCCGGCTCGGGGGCGGGATTGAAGAAGATGAGTTTGAACTTATCGCGACGCCCCTGTTGACGTAGCAGGGTATCAATGCCGAAAAGAAACTCGAACATCGGTCCGCCTCGCATCGCCGAAGGTTCCTTGGGATTGCCAGCAAAACCAATAGCAATAGTCCCACCGTCCATCTCCTTGAGGCGATCACGAATCTTCACAGCAGCGGGGAGCCCCTCACAGGGTGTGATTGCATGTTCGATACCGGGCAGTTTTTTGATAAAACGACCTCCAGAGGCAATGAGCAGGGCATCATTGGCCACATCACCAACCGAAGTTTCAACGCTACGGCCACCCTCCTTTAAGCCAGTCACCTCAGCGGCGATAAAATCAACGCCCATGCGAGAGAAGAAACTATCGAGCGGAACCTGCAGCTCCTCGGGTTGGCGGATGCCTGCGGGGATCCAGATGAGGCTAGGCAGAAAGACAAACTCAGACTTAGGAGCGATCACAGTAATACGTGCCGATTTGTCACGCTTACGGATCTCACGCACCGAGGTCAATGCGGCAAAACCGCAGCCGATGATCGTAATATTGTGGTTATTCATTGCATGCACCAACCCTTTCGCTCGTGTTATTCCCATTCCATTTCAGTATAAACCTGTTGCGCATTACGACCCTTAATCTGCTCATAGACCTTAAGGTGACTAAAGCGAGATTGATCAATTTCACCCACCTTATCCATACCGATCTCATCATCCAGCATCTTTGCAACAGCCTCACGCAAAAAGACTAAATAGTCATAGGTTTGCGCCTTTGCCTTTTCCAGCGTCACCGCATGACCATGCCCCGGTACGACCCACTTTGGTTGCAGCGCGATAAGTGCTTCAAAGGCCTCGACCCAGTGCGCACTATTCGACATAGCCCCCACCCCGAGCATGCGCTCCACATAGACCACATCGCCGGCAAAGGCGATACGCTGCTGCGGCAGCCACACCAGGGTATCACCCGGTGTATGTGCCGGGCCGACATGTGAGAGTTCAATCTGCACACCACCTATCTGCAAAGACTGATGCTTATCAAAGGTCTCCTCGGCAAACACCACTTCGGTGCCCTTGAGGTTCTGTTCCTTCAAAAAATTTTGCAATGCAAACAGTTGATCGCGTGAACGCGCCTTGTGATCGGCTACCGCCGCTGCCGAGGCGATGATCCGCGCCCCACGTTGCTTGAAGTAACCATTACCCAGCCAGCGGTGATCCTGCCCACCACTATTGATCACCAGAGTTACCGGCTTATCAGTAATCCCCTTAATCGTCTCATCGAGCTGCTGTGCCCCAAGGAACGTACCACCGGGGTCGACCAATACTACGCCAGCGTCCGTGACAACGACGCCAAAGGTAGCGTTATTGGCGAGATTTGCATCAGAACGCTGATCCATTTCACCAACCAGCGCGTAGACATTCGGTGTTAGCTGTTGCACCTCAAGTGGTGTCGCCACAGCCGTATTAAGGAATACCAGTAGCAGTAATAACAGATTAAAGCATTTCATCACTTATCTAACTCCACAACATGACATAGAGGACTATTGTCTTTTAACTCAACCCAGTGTGCGACGTCCTGCACCATATCGCGTAACTCTTCCATGCTAATACAACCGAGAACCCTGGCGACCAAATCCGGATCCAGCCTCACGGTACAGGGCTCACCATTTGCGAGCTGCACCTGTACACCGGCAACATTCTTCTCCAGCGCATCCTCACCCTGCTCCATTAGTTCAGCGGTCTCCTGCAACAGGGTTTCATAATGAAGATCAATAGCATCCCATAGCTCATCATCAATCTCTTCAGATACCCCTACCAGCAGCCCATCACCTTCACTTATCTGATATTCGGCCTTACGCTCAACAAGAAACGAAATAAACTTGTCTCGTATTGTTTCTTTAAAAAAAACATATTCCAACATGGGGGGACTCTCTTTAAACTTTAAGCAGGGTAACAAAGGCGACGGCATGTTCCTTTTCATCGGAGATGGAGATAAAGCTCTCCCCCACACCCTGCTGCTGACAAAACTCCTCGGCACATCCGGCAAAATGTAGCAAAGGCTTTCCCTTAGCGTCGTGAGCAACAATAAAGTCACTCATCGCCAGACCATCGCGAAAACCGGTACCAAATGCCTTTGCCGCGGCCTCTTTCGCCGCAAAACGCTTGGCGAGAAAATGGGCTGGCTTGGCGGCCTGACGATACTCATCAAGCTCTATCCCAGAAAGGACACGTTCGGCGAAACGGATTCCATGTCGCTCCAGAGCATCCTCTATGCGTGAAACACTGACAATATCAGTGCCTATTCCGAAGATCACTGCCGCGCCTCAAACATAATACGTTTCATCTCGGCGACGGCACCTTGCAGGCCAACGAATAGTGCACGTGCAATAATGGCGTGCCCGATATTGAGCTCACGTAGCGCATCAATTTCAGCGATTTCACGGGTGTTATGATAATGCAGACCGTGACCGGCGTTCACCTGAAGTCCGGCCTGATGGGCCAAACGCACTCCCTCCTTGATACGTGCTAACTCCTCCGCCTGCTGTGACTCTGTTTCGGCATCCGCATAGTGCCCGGTATGAATTTCAATAACCGGTGCACCACAGGCCTCTGCGGCCTCGATCTGTCGTGGTTCTGCATCAATAAATAGAGACACACGAACCCCGGCATCGGCAAGACGTTTGCAGGCGTCGCCAATGCGTGCCTGCTGTCCTGCAACATCGAGCCCACCCTCAGTCGTCAGCTCCTCACGACGCTCAGGTACCAGGCAACAATCAGCAGGACGAATCTCCTCAGCAATCACCAGCATCTCATCCGTAACTGCCATCTCAAGATTCATCTTTGTCTGCAGAATATCCTTAAGCATACGCACATCACGATCCTGAATGTGGCGGCGATCTTCCCGCAGATGCAGGGTAATACTATCCGCGCCAGCCTGTTCTGCTTCTATGGCGGCCTGAATGGGATCCGGATAGCGGGTACCCCGTGCCTGACGCAAGGTTGCCACGTGATCAATATTGACACCCAGCAGCAGATTTTCTTTTATACTCACCAACTATTCCTCTTCTTTACGTGGCCGTTTCTGGCGAAACAACTCACGACTGGCAAGTGGTCGGGAACCTAGGTAGTGCCCCAACACCTCGCGCATCAAAAATTTACTTTCACGACGCAGTTTTGTCTCATTGCATTGACCACAGGCCAGTGCCAACAGCGTTGCCCCGCTAACAGTCAGTTGTTTACTCTGTTCTGTAAACACTCGCTGTGGTCCCGACTCATGATAATAGCAGTAGCAGGCATCCGACTCGACCTCCGCCCCGCTCTGGCCCTCATGCGTCAGTAGCAGACCATATCCCAATTCCTGCAGCAGGTCTCGCTCGAACAGGCGTAAAGCCCAGTCAACATCCTTATTAGCGATAAGGCTATTTAAAGCTTCCTGGTAACAGGTAAAGAGATGGGGATGCGGGTCATGTCGCGCCAGCAGTCGCATTAACAACTCATTGAGATAAAAGCCGCTAATCAGCGCATCGCCCTGAAGAAAGACACCTCCCCCCGAACTCTCGGCTGAAGTCAGAGTGGGCAATTCGCCACGACCACTCCAGCTGACCAGCAATGACTGATAGGGTTGCAGTACACCTTTGAGTTTAGAACGTTGCCCCCTTGCCCCGCGTGCAATGAGGCCAATACGTCCATAGTCCGAGGTGAAGAGTTCCAGTAACAGACTGGTATCGCGAAACGGCTTGCGATGAATCAAATAGGCGGGTTGCAGTTGTACCCGATGTTCAGTACTCATCCTTGTAACCAAGGTTATTAAGGATGCGCTCGTTATCTGACCACCCCTCTTTCACCTTGACCCACAACTGCAGAAATACTTTTGTACCGAACAGCTTCTCCATATCGATACGTGACTGACGCCCCACCTCTTTCAGCTTTTCGCCGCCCTTACCAATAACGATCCGTTTCTGACTCTCACGTTCCACCCAAATCAGGGCGTGAATGCGCAGTAGCTTCTTCTCTTCCTTGAAGCTCTCGATCTCTACTGCAGTCGAATAAGGAAGCTCCTTGCCAAGGCCACGCATAAGCTTTTCACGCACCAGCTCGGCAGCGAGAAAGCGCTCACTGCGATCGGTAACATAATCCTCGGGGAACATTGGGGCAGCGTTCGGAAGTTTTTCATACACCAGTTTTTCCAGGGCCTCCACGTTAGAACCCTTAAGAGCTGAGAGTGGAATCACGGAGGCAAATTCCATCTTTTCCGAGAGCTCCTGCAACACCGGAAATAGCTCACTCTTATCCTTAATGCGGTCTACCTTGTTGACCACCATCACAACCGGGACATTAACCTCTTTTAATCGTTTGAGGACGTTTTCATCCTCCTCGCTCCAGACGAGTGCATCCACCAGAAACAGGATCAACTCCACATCCTCAAAACTGCTGGTTGCAGCACGATTCATATAACGGTTCATCGCATTTTTCGCATTCAGGTGCACGCCGGGGGTATCGACATAGATCACCTGGCACTCATCGGTTGTCTTAATACCGAGCACACGATTACGTGTAGTTTGCGGCTTACTTGAGGTAATGCTGATCTTCTGCCCGAGAATATGATTCATCAGGGTCGACTTACCAACATTAGGTCTGCCTACAATGGCAACAAAGCCACTGCGAAAATTATCTTCTTTACTCACTATCCAGTTTATCCAATATTAATTTTGCCGCAGTCTGTTCGGCTTTACGACGGCTGCTGCCTTCAGCAACTACCGCCTCGTCAAGCCCCTCGATGCGGCAGCTAACGGTAAAGGTCTGAGCATGCGCCTTACCATCAATTTTAGTCACCTCATAACTGGGTAACGCTAATTGACGAGATTGCAGAAACTCCTGCAGGCGGGTTTTCGGATCCTTAAGAGCTGTATCAGGATTAACCGCCGCGAGACGCGGCTGAAAAAGTTGCAGAATAATACGCTGCACCGTGCCGATATCGGAATCGAGATAGATAGCACCCAGCAGCGCCTCGAAGGCATCGGCAAGAATAGAGCTGCGACGAAAACCACCGCTTTTCAACTCTCCCGGCCCCAGTCGCAGGTAGTCACCTAATAACAGTTCTCGTGCCAGCTGAGCAAGCGTGTCCCCCTTTACCAGCGAGGCTCGAAGCCGACTCAAGCCACCTTCGTCTATCTTGGGAAAACGCTGAAACAGATCGACCGAGATCACATAGCTCAGAATCGAATCTCCAAGGAACTCCAGTCGTTCATTATTATCGCTGCCGACACTACGATGGCTCAGCGCTCGTTGCAGCAGCTCGGGCTGTCTGAATTCATAACCCAAACGCCCGCACAGTTTAGTGACATCTGAGGTCAACGGATTGGTATCTCTGCATGATTTTCAAAACTAACCAGTAAGTCAATGTTCTTGAAAAAGGGTATGCGTACCTCATAATCCACATCCACCTCAAACATTTGATTCACGCGTTTGACCACAATGTCCTCAGCACTAGCTGATACAACGTTATTCATGCCAAATCTCTTAAGCACCGCTTGGCGTACGGACATAGCACCTGAGAACTCCTGCCGGTCTGTCTCCAGCCCCTTCACCGAAGACTCTATGGTAAAGGCATCCATATAGACCGGAAACAGTTTCAGTGCGGTGTACACCACAAATCCCAGGAGTAGTAGAAAAAAGGCAAGCGACGCCATAGTAACGCCCTTTTGTGAGTGTCGTAGTTTCATCATATTCCTCTCGATTTTTCCGTTGTTATTGAATCCCGTTACCCAAACGTCCCCAGCCGATTACACCGTCCTGCTGCCAGTCCCAGTTCATCCAGATAAGAAAGGCCTTACCCACCAGGTTCTCCTCCGGCAGAAAGCCCCAGGCACGACTGTCACGACTGTTGTCGCGGTTATC
>JBFFJV010000051.1:0-11853 GCA_041555695.1 Thiohalomonadaceae bacterium
AGCGAGACAATGAGCATCATGGTACTCGCCGCGTTATAGTTCTCATCACTGGCCTGTTGATCTGCCTCCATCATTTCGTCGTTGACCTTGACGATCGAAGCCAGTTGCATTTCAGCCTCATCAAGAAGCTCCCGCCCCTTGCTTGAAGAGAGATCGAACGCACGCTTATTGCCGTTCTCGCGACTGATATCACGCACTTGATGATTGACATCAATATAGTTACTGAATGCACTCTGGAAGCGCGCAGCAAGTTCCTTGCCTTCATCATCGACCAGTGAATTTAGCTCGCGCAAGCGTTCCTGGAGCTCCTTATTGACATCCTCGATGTTTGCCGCAAATTTATCCATTTCCTCCTGGGTAGTGGCCAAGATCAGGTTCTTTTCTCCACGCTGAATCTCAACCAGGTTACGATTAATGCGCGCTGCCAGTTTGATCTTGATTCCGGCCTCAATAGCCTTCTGGTTTCTGGTCTTCTCCAGGTCGCCTTCCACCTTATTGACCAGGGCAGTCATAATATCCTGAGCCTTGTCAAAGGTATCGCGGCCTTTGCCAGATGAAAGTTTTTGCGCCCGCACGTTGGAATTCAGGCGCGCCAGTTCACGCACCTCCTTGTTCACATCAAGGTACTCGTCCCACAATCTGGCAAACTGGTCGAGTTTCTCGCGTCCGGCATCATCGACTAGTGCGCGTAATTTTTCGCGTTTTGCCTGCATTTCGCTGCGTGTGTCGGCAATCACCTTGGCGAAGCCATCCATTTCATCCTGTGTCTTGGCGAGGATGATATTCTTTTCCGCGCGACTGATTGTCAGTAGATCCTGGCGAATTCGAGCCGCCAGCTTGACCTTTTCTGCGGATCCGTCCACCAGTTTATTCAAACGGGCATTCATATCGCCCAATGAACTAAACCCCATATAACTAGTAAAGCCGAGCAATACCAGCAATATCGCAAAGGCTCCAAACAGTAGGACTTTCAAGGTAATTCTATTCATCTATGGTCTCCATCAAAACTGACAGTTATCTAGCTTCTGTTTCCTGGGCCTCTATGAGACCCGCTGTATCTAAAATCATTGCCACATTACCATCACCGAGAATGGTCGCACCGGCAAAACCTTTTACACCTTCATAAAACTTACCCAACCGTTTAATCACGGTTTGATACTGCCCTATGACTTCATCTACACTAAATCCAAAACGCTCATCCCCCATACGGGTGACAACCACCTGCTCAATAGGAGGGATGGCTCCATCTACATGAAACCATTCTCGCAGGCGCATGTATGGCACCAGATCTCCTCGAATATCAACCAGGCGTTTGCCATTGGCATCACACTTTCCGTCATTCAGCAGTTCCACACATTCTTCAACTGCGCTGAGTGGTAATACGTATTTCTCATCATCTACGACCACCATTAGGCCCTCAATGATGGCCAGAGTCATGGGCAGTGTGATCTTTATCGTGGTGCCACAGCCATGTTCACTGTTAATAGAAACATGACCACCGAGTTCCTGAATAGAGCGTTTGACAACATCCATCCCAACCCCTCGACCGGACACATCAGACACCTGCTGTGCAGTCGAAAAGCCTGGTTCAAAGATAAGGTTGTTTACTTCATCATCACTTAGCTGACTGTCAGGAGTGATCAGACCCTTTTCAATTGCCTTGTCACGAATTCGTGAAGTGTTCAGACCGGCCCCATCATCACGGATGCGGATGACAACATGGGACTCAGCATGCTCTGCCGACAAATGGATAGTTCCAGTCTTCTCTTTGCCTGCGGCTTGACGTGCTTCAGGTATCTCGATTCCATGATCAATACTATTTCGAATCAGATGCACCAATGGGTCACCCATGCGGTCTAAAACCATCTTGTCGAGTTCTGTATCGGCGCCTTGAGTTTCAAGCTTTATCTCTTTGCCTAGCTCTCGTGACAGGTCTCTTACAAGACGACGAAAACGCCCAAAGGTTGAACCTATTGGAAGCATGCGAATAGAGAAGGTGTTATCACGCAGGTCAACAGTAAGTCGATCGAGTTCTTCGGAGACTGAAAACAATTCCTCGTCTTCACGCGCCTGCGCCACCTGATTCATACGCGCCTGCACAATGACCAGCTCGCCAACCAGATTCATCAACGCATCCAGTCGTGATGCCGGCACCCTCACAATCTCATCCTTACCAGCCTTGCGCTCTTTGGCTTCGCGCAACGCTTTTTGTTCGGCCAGAGCCGCCTCCACATCGGAGTCTGATATAAGGCCTGACTCCTTCATTAACTCGCCAGTTTTTGGTTTACTGGTTAGAACATCATCAACCTGCTCAGCAGTAATCAATCCTCGTTCAACCAGGATTTCACCAATGTGACCAAAATATTCATAATCGAGCAGACTGTCTTCTACTTCTTCAATAGAAATCTTCCAGTCATCAGAGACGAAGATAAAGCTATCTTTAATGGTATCTACAGACTGATCGGTAATCAGGATAATGTCCCATGACAAATAGCTCTGCTCTGGCTCGAGCTCTATTATGGCAGGCACATCTTTACATATCGTAGTGACATAACTAGTGCCGAATGAATTCAGTTCATTCAGTATTGGTAACACATCAAAACCGTCTACAAATGTGCTTTGACTGGGTGTAAAGCGAACACGCAGGGCTTTTTCTGGCTGTTTCCTCTGTCCATCATCTTCAGCTGTGACACTGGTTACCACCGGGTCTATAGATGACCCATCACCAGGAATAATCTCATTAAGGCGAGCCAGTAGTGCCTGCCCCACCATGGATTGAACGGGTGTTTGTTCTGGTTGCTCCAGCATGCCAGCAAGATGATCTTTGGCATCCAGCAAAATGCTTATCAGTTCAGCGGTAACGGAATATTGTTGGTTACGAACTTTATCAAAGGCTGATTCAAGGTAATGGGTAAAATCAGATAAGTCTGAAAAACCGACCATCCCCCCCGCACCTTTGATGGTATGCATAGCCCGAAATGCCAGAGCAATCAACTCCGGGTCATCAGGGTTTGCTTCCATCTCGAGAAGTGCAGTCTCAAGCATGGCCAGGTTCTCTTCTGCTTCACTGCGGAACGTGTCGACCGGATTCGACATACTAGTTATCCTCCGTGGCAGGTATAAACTCCTGCGGCAGATTAAAGTCCTTGAATATCTTTGCGACTTGTTCTGAGGCTCCTGTTACCACCAACTCAGCACCATCCATGCCGGCTTGTTTATATAATGACAGCAATAGTTGGACACCTGATGTATCGATCTCATCCAGCCCTACCAGATCAATTACCACGTCCTTTGAAGCCTGATACTCATCAGCGAGTAATCGATGATATTCAGACATTTGAAAGATAGTCATATCACCATCCATTTTGATGGTCATACAGTTATCTGCTCTGGTGATATTGATAGGCATATTTATCAGGCCAGCTTTGATACAGCGGAAAGTAAAACAGGAGGCTGAAACGGCTTAACGAGCCACGCTTTAGCACCTGCTGCAATACCCTCTTCTTTCATTGACTCACCTGACTCGGTTGTGAGCATCAATATCGGTGTAAACTTGTAGTCCGCCTTGCTTTTGGCCTCTTTCACGAAAGTAATACCATCCATATTTGGCATATTTACGTCGCTAATAATGAGGTGAATTTTTCGACCATCAAGTTTCTCCAATGCATCGACCCCATCAGACGCCTCGATCACCTCATATCCTGACGCTTTGAGCGTCATGCCGACGACCTGTCGAATAGAGGCTGAATCATCTACGATTAAAATGACTTTTGACATTACTTGCTCCTACTGTTTAAACGTCAGTTTCGCTGTTACATGCTACAAAATGAGCCGTCATTACATGCTCGTGATTCATATATTCTTCAGGCGTCGAATAGCGCTCCTTCATCATCTCAAGGAGGTCGTCAACCTCTATCTTTTGCACAACCGATCCAGACATTCGTAGCCCTCTGCATTCATCAACCTTACCTGCAATGGAGTCCGAGTTATCAATCACATGAGTTAGAATCTGGCTAATCCTGTCCTGAAACTGCAACGACACAATGGCTGCATTAATATTGTCGACAATCTCATCTGCACTCCCCATCAGCTTGCTATGCCTTTTGTTAGACCCAGAATCGCCTCGTGCAGTGTCAACCTCTTTCATCTCTGCTATTAGAGAGTATATTTGGGATGCTAACGCGAAAAAACAAGTATTAAGCTCACTGATTGCAACCTCGCTCTCTCTTATTGCCGTTCGAACATGGTGAGCATTAATTAATGATAATTTGATATGCATTGACTCGAGCGAATCAGCATACGAGTCTAACTGACGGCGTGTTGTATCATGCGACATACTCAGTCCCCATAATGTTCTCATACCGAAATGCAATCACCCTCTGCAGCTGTCTCATTACACCCCCTTTAAGCAACAATTTTGGCCGCTAGCTATGTGTGCGGCGGTGGCATTACAAACAACAAGCTTATAACAGCACCATAAATAAAATCACAAACTATCTTTTACCAGCTTTGCCAGCCTCTGGAGTATGACATCAATCTCTTTATCAATATTCAATCCATGCTCGAAGTTATCCAGTGAGGCACCAACGCCACTTTCAACCACAGCAACCAACGCCTCCTCCTGCTCCTCTGATAGCCCATATGACATAAATGAGGAGTTCAACTTACTCATAACGTTATCCATAATCTCTACCGCTTTTTGCTTGTTCTCAGCTTGCATGTGGACAACAGACTCCAGTGTCTCCTTTGAATCAACAATGATGCTTTTCAACTCCCTGTCTACCTTCAACTTCTGCAGCTGTGAATCTGCACCTTCAATTATTATTGCCAGATGATCGCGCAACCGTCCCCTCTTAGCTTCATCATCCGGCATGTTCTTAATTAATTGCGACACATCACCGTAGTTTAAAATCAACCTTTTGTCTTTCTCGATGATGCGACCACTATCCTTCAGTCGCATCAAAAGCTCTTTTTCCAGCGGGGCAACTTGAGCGCCACTCCCTTCATTCACTATCTCCCACTCAGAGCGCAGCTGCACACTGCTTGACAAGCCAAACCCATCCGTTGCTTCAACAATTGATTTTGCTAACGAACTTATATCATTCAACTCAAAACTATTACGCAGAAACCCGACAACACACCCCAACTCGCCAGAGTCCATGATTGCCGCCATAGCGGCATCCATGGCGTACTGTTTTTCTGATGAGGCTTCGTGCCTTTTTCTATTGTCATCGATAGCGAGATCGACCTTTTGCATCAGTTCCTCAGGTCTCACCGGCTTGACAATGTAATCACGCCCACCCGTGTCATAACCTTTTAATATCTCTTCTGTCGTATCGTTGGCCGAAACAAATATGACATCTATACCTTGTGTTTCCTCATTCTCTTTAAGCCGTCGACATGTTTCATAGCCATCCATTTCAGGCATCATCACATCCATTAAAACAACTTCCGGCTTCGGCTCATGTACAGCAAGCTCTAGTGCCTTGGCACCACTGGTAGCCACCAGAATGGCATATTTGTCCTTCAGGTTTTCCATCAGGAACTGAATGTCTCCGGGAGAGTCATCCACGATCAGGATGTGTTTCTTGCCATTGCTCATCACTGTCTCCGTAATCTCACTACTATTTATATGGTGTCTTTCAGTTGCTGAATCAACTGCTCGGTTATGATTCGTGCGGCATCAATATCAAAGCTGTTCAGTGTGTTTTCCAGCTCTTCGATCCTGACCTGCCACTCACCGCCCATTGACATTTTCCTGAGTCTTTCTACCCCCCCCTGCGCCTCTGCGATGTTGCTATCCAGCAAAGGAAGTATCTCTATCAACTTTGCATGTATACCCTCTGCATCCAGACTTATCTCTGTGGTCTGATCATTCTGTGCATTTAACTCATCCAGCAACTTCAGTCCGGAAATCACTTCATCAAGCACCGGTATCAGCTGTGCAAGGTGCTGCTCGGCGCTATCTTTGTCCTGAGCCTTGCAGGCTTGTTCCAGTGCTGCGGCGTGCTGATAGACGAGGGCTGCACCAATATTCCCGCCGCTTCCCTTGAGCGAGTGCGCCAATCGTATAGCCTCGTCCCAATTATTGCTGTTCAGGTATACAGTTAAATGCTCAGCACTATCTGCCTGCTTTTCGCGGAAACCTTTTAGTACCCGCTCATAGGCAGTCCAATTTCCACGCATGCGCACCACGGCCTCTTTGACGTCAATTCCCGGCAATTCAGGTAGTTGTGCGTCTGTTGCAGTTTCTATTGTCATGGCATCCTCTGGTCTAGGGTCCGGGGCGACCCACTGGGCAATTGTTCGTAACACATGATTGGCGTCAATCGGCTTGGTTACATGAGCGGTCATACCTGCATCCAGGCTCTTTCCTGCATCATCTGCCAGTGCATTGGCTGTCATGGCAATAATAGGTAAGGGTGTAAACCTGTTACCCAGCGCACGGATTTTGCGTGTAGCCTCAAGACCGTCCATAACTGGCATCTGAATATCCATCATCACCACATCATAGTTCACTTCCTGAACACGACTTACTGCCTTCGCACCGTTGTCACAAATGTCCACCTTAAAACCGGCATCGCTCAGTATTTCGTAGGCGACCGCCTGGTTTACATGGTTGTCCTCCACCAGCAGCAGTGGCCTGTTACTGAACCACAGCTCATCTGTGTCGGCCTGTTCAAGAGGAGGCACATTGTCCCTGGTTTCTCCACCCAACACCGATATCATGGTGTTGTACAGGTCAGATTGTTGCAAAGGTTTGAAAAGCAAAGCATCGTACAGTTGTTCATCTTCTGACACGTCAATTGAGGAGAACATAATGATCTTGATGCCATAGAGGTATTCTTTTTTGTGAATTGACTCGCTCAACTCTGCACCATCAACTGAAGGCATCTGCATATCGAGGATAGCCAGGTCAAAGGGTTCACCTCTTTCAGAGGCCTCCTTCAGAAGGTCGCAGGCCTGTTCTGCACCCTCGGCACTCACTACGTGACCGACTTCCCAGCTTTTAAGAATGTTAATGAGAACCTCTAGGTTGGTCCGGTTATCATCCACAATCAATATGCGCGAGCATCTGAGTATATCCGCGTCATGTAACACCTTATCTATCTCAATAAATCTCATCGGCAACGAGACGGTGAAGGTGGAGCCCTCCCCCTTGCAGCTGCTAACTTCAATCTCCCCGTCCATCGCCTCTACCAGCCGTTTTGTGATCGCCAGCCCGAGCCCCGTTCCGCCAAATCTTCGCGTATGTGAGCTATCGGCCTGAGAGAATGACTGAAACAGGCGCTGTTGTTGCTCCTCATCCAGACCGATACCAGTGTCGATGACGGAGAAGATGAGTCTATTCTGCTTATACTCACCCTTCACAATGACCTCACCCTGCTCGGTAAATTTGATGGCGTTCCCAAGGAGGTTAGTAAGAATCTGACGAAGGCGTACCGGGTCGCCCCTCACCAGGTGAGGAAGTGCCGGGTCAAGATTCACGATTAATTCAATGCCCTTGTCGTGAGCATTCCCAGCCAACAGAGAGGACGTCTCCTCAGCCAGGGTAAGTGGGTCGAAGGGTATAGATTCAAGGATAAGTTTACCCGCCTCCATCTTGGAGTAATCTAGAATGTCGTTGATTACCGTCAACAACAGTTCACCGGAGGTCGACGCAGTACTGAGGAAGCTTTGCTGCTTGGGCGTCATTTCGGTCTTATCCAGCAGTTGTAACATCCCCAGCACGCCGTTCATGGGTGTGCGGATCTCGTGGCTCATGGTGGCGAGGAACTGGCTCTTGGCCACTGCCGCTGCCTCCGCCAGCTCCTTGGCATTGCGAAGGTCGTCAAGCAGATGGTAGCGGTTAATCGCCACGCTGATGATATCGCCCACCTGCTGTAGAAAGGTCTCCTCCGTGGCATCCAGTTCATGGCCGTGGTCCAGGTAGAGTGCCATCACCCCATACAGGGTATCGTCACTCAACAGTGGCACGCAGTAGTGGCCGTGCTGCTGGATGCCTTCGAAGGTGATGTCATGCCGCTCATCAACGCATTGTGCATGCTGGATAGTCTGTTCCTGCGCCGCGCGACCACAAAGACAGTGTCCAAAGGGAACGGTGGCACAGAGTTGGTGCAGCGGTTGCGCCAGATTATAGGTTGCGGCCAGCTTCAGTACCTGCCGGCCATCTTCCTCGGCAGTGAGAAAAATTGCCCCGGATTGCTGCAGATGTAGCCATGGTACCGAAGTGCACAACGTCATCAGTGACTGGTAGAGGAAGTTGTCCTGCCCTTTTAGCTGCTGCGACAGGCGCAGCAGCTCAGTCAGGGTGCGCTCCCAGCTGGCGGCCTGCTTCAGTTCGCCCGCCTGCTGCTGCAACACCATTTTGGCTTTCGTCAACTCTTCTTCGGCCTCTTGCCTCAGGCGCTCCTTTCTCAGTGAGTCGAAGATATGGCCGCAGGTGTTGAGTATGGGTTCGAGCAGTTCAACAATGGATTCATCAAAACCTCCTGGGCGGTTGGCCAGCCCGACCATGCCAACCAGGTCAGTGCCAAGACGAATGGGGATACCGATAAAGGAGTGAAGTTCCGGGTGTCCTTCCGGTATCCCTCCACTGCGCGGATCCTCTTTCGGGTTATTGCTCAGGATTACCTCGTTGTCGAGGATAACGTGGCCGAAGAGATTATTCAGGTTGTGGAACTCAAACCCCTCTCTCGCTTGTTCATCGTAGAGTTTATTGGTGGCCTCATCCCAGGCGATATTGGTCGCGGCATAGACCTTGAGGTAACGCTCGTTTGCTTCGTCGTATTTTACCTCGGCAAAGAAACCAAACTCACTTTTCGCCAGTTCAAGCACATCTAACAGCAAGGCCGAGAAGAAGACCACCGGATCCTTGTAGTAGATAAACAGTGTCTGCGCCTGGTTGAGGGTAGCCACCTGCATCTGCTGCTTGTTAAGCGCCTCCTCCTGCGCCTTGAGTTTGGTTATGTCAGTGCGTACCGAGATATATTCGAACGGTATCCCATTATTGTCCAGCTGTGGCACGACGGTGCTCATCACCCAGTAGCAGGAGCCATCTTTCTTGCGGTTCTTCACCTCACCCTGCCATACCTTCCCCTGTGAGATGGTCTGCCACAGTTCACTGTAGAACGAATCCGGGTGGTCATTCGATTTGATAATTCGGTGATTATGGCCGATCAGTTCATCCCGGCGATAGCCACTGACGGCGCAGAATTTGTCATTGGCGTAGAGGATATCGCCATTAACATCCGCGATGCTGACAATGGCGTGTTCGTCGAGTGCATGTTGCTGGAATTCCACCTGGTTCAGTGCCTGAACCAGCTTTACTTCTCTGCCGCGCAGCATCAGCAGCATAACGAGGACCGTGAGTACCAAGGCGATCGTGACACAAAGTAGCGCCAAGCGGTAATACGCCGCCACCCCGGCACGCCTGTTGTAATCAGCCAGGTAGGACTCCTTGATCTGCTTCAGTAGTAGCGTGAGCTCGTCTTTTCGCAAACTCACTACAAGTGCATGAACCTCCCCGGTATAGCCAAGGACACTCTCCGCATGGACGATGATATCGTCAAGCCACCCCCTACCCTCTGCTGGTAGTGACAGCCTAAACCCCTTCAGCTCCTCGATCAGCTCCTCCTCCTCCTCCATATCGCTGTGGCTCAAGGCAGTGACATCAAAAGACAATTCAATCAGCAGGCTGTGTACGGTTGAATCAACGGGGTCATGGCGGGTTTTCTCCTGCATGTTGCCGGTAAGCAGGCGCAGATAGCTCAACGAGTTTCGTAGCAGCGCAAAGTGCGATTTGAAACGCTCTACATCATGCAGTTTCGTCAGGGAGAGTGCGTGATATTGGTGAAACTCTGTGCTGGGCGTTCTGTGGCCGAACAGCGATTTCTGTAAACCCTCTATCTTGCGCTCCACCTCGCGTTCAGCGTCGGAGAGGGAGTCGTAATTATGGGTTGCGCCGCTGAGGTTCAGAAGCACGGCACTGTCCAGCTGGTATTGCTGCTTCTCCAGCTGAATAAAGGCGTCAAGAACACGGTTGTGATTCTTGGTGTCAACCCCGCTGCTGCCATGGTAGAGAGCGGGAGCCGCAAGCGCCATGCCAAGCAGTAGCAGCCACCAGCGCCAGTCTAGCTGCTCTCTTAGCTTTACCCTAGTCATGAGCGTACTCACCAAAGTCACCGGTCAGGGTGTAGAGAAAGGCGACAATTTTCGCAACATCTTCATCGGGCATGATGCGCCCCAGCTGATATTGCGACATCAGTTTTACCGCCTCCTCCAGGGTGGGGGCATTGCCGTCGTGAAAATAGGGTGCGGTGAGGGCAACATTGCGCAGCGACGGCACTTTGAATTCATGGCGTTGCTCCTCTATTGCAGTGATGTTGTAGCGACCGTAATCTACATCGGTGATTTTTCCACGGACGGCAAAGTAGTCGCCGAATACCCCCATCTTTTCATACATGTTACCGCCGATGTTGACCCCCTGATGACATGAGGTGCAGCCATATGACTTGAATAGTCGATATCCATCCTGTTCTTGTTGCGTGAGGACAGTCGATTCACCGCGTAGATATCGGTCGAACCGGCTGTTAGGGGTAATCAGGCTTAGTTCAAACTCCGCGATGGCATCTTTGATGTTAGCCGGGGTAATGCCGTCGCTAAATAGTGCCTTGAAAAGACGGGGGTACTCACTATCATTTGTGAGTTTATTTACAACGCTCTGCCAGTCTGAACCCATCTCGTTGGGGTTATTGATCGGCCCATCAACCTGCTCCTGCAGCGTCTTGGCCCTACCATCCCAGAACTGGCTGTAATTGAAGCCGCTGTTAAATACGGTAGGTGTGTTTATGCTGCCTAAGCGCCCCTCAATACCGGCAGACACCTTACTGTTATCCATGCCGGCATTCGACAGCGGATGGCATGTAGCACACGATATGGTGTTGTTACCCGATAGGCGGGCTTCGTGAAAGAGCCTCTTTCCCAGAGCCGCTTTTTTAGCGTCTACCTCCAGTACATTAGGTATTGGTAATATAGGTTCGTTTGCCAGCGAGTTCTTGGAGTAAAGCGCAATTAGTAGCACTGTACTCAGCATCACCATTACTGCAACAGCTCGTACAGCGCCCATAGTCCCCCCACGCAATAATAAGGTAATCGATATTATCGATATGTATGGACGGAAATGGGTTATTTCAACACCAATCCAGATTTTTTTTGTGGTATATATCGCAGCATCAGGGTCAACAATATGTTTACCTGTAGCACATAAAGACTTGCACTGAGTGCTTCTAAACTAACCTTAATAAATACAATCAGTTACATGATTTTGATTCTTATTGGCTAACACACCGACCAGTGGTAACCAGGATGACCTGCAAGACTAGCCCCATCGATCGAGAATGGCGGCACCGCCCTCGTCTATCAGCACGCAACGGCCTTATACAAGCCACAAAGGCGAAAAATGGAGAAAGATCCACGCAGCATCAGCAAAAAGAGCTGAGCGCGTGGCAATGGTGAATGACAAAACCGTAGCTTTCTGTACAGCGATGATGGCTACGTCAATAGTTGTAATTACAATTAAATTTCAATGACTTACGCTACATGCCATTTACAAGATTAATTGTTTGTGCAGAGGCAGTTAGTCGTCCACAGTACGTACTAAGCTTTTCCACATAAAGTCCTTAATTTACACATAAAGGGCTAAAACCGTTGAACAGACTGAAATCTAACATATTTCTGTGTGCTCCCCTTTTTAGAGATTCAGAGTGCATCTCTACTACATGAGTAGATTTCGACCTTGTCGATAGTGATCTGGTGATAGACGCTTGATGTCATCAAATGCAGCACGGTAGG
>JBFFJV010000052.1:0-11747 GCA_041555695.1 Thiohalomonadaceae bacterium
GCTGATCGAGGCACTGGAAGAGAAGTTTGGTGTTTCTGCTGCTGCTGCAGTTGCTGTTGCACCTGCTGCCGCTGGCGGTGGTGAAGCTGCTGCCGAGAAGGAAGATTTTGACGTTGTCATGACCTCCTTCGGTGACAACAAGGTTTCTGTTATCAAGGCTGTTCGTGGTATCACCGGCCTGGGTCTGAAGGAAGCGAAAGAGATGGTTGAGGGTGTTCCTTCTACCATTAAAGAAGCCGCTCCTAAAGCTGAAGCCGAAGACCTCAAGAAGCAGCTTGAAGAAGCTGGTGCTCAGGTAGAGCTGAAGTAATATTTAAGGGCATCATATGCCTAGAAATATTAGGAAATACAGAGCGTTGGCGATTACGTCGCTGATGCTCAAAACTACGGATGGTGCGGGTATTTAGTGAAAATGGCTGGTGACAAAGGTTGCCGGCCTTTTTCCGCTACAACTCCCAAAGAATTTAAGATTGTCGTGAAGCTCTGCCGGATTGGAATCCGGTGCTGACGGCAGTCGTTATGTACTGACAAGCTGAGGAACCCTGATGGCCTACTCATTTACTGAGAAAAAACGTATCCGCAAGGATTTCGGCAAGCGCCCCAGCATTCTTGATGTGCCCTACATGCTCGCCATGCAGCTCGATTCCTACCGTGGATTCCTGCAACAGGAAGCGGCTGAGGATGCACGCAAGGATCTCGGATTACACGCCGCCTTCAAGTCGGTATTCCCGATTGTCAGTTACTCAGGCAGCGCTGCGCTTGAGTATGTAAGCTACCGTCTTGGTAAGCCGGTATTTGATGTAAAGGAATGCCAGCTGCGTGGTATGACCTACGCTGCACCGTTGCGCGTCAAGCTGCGACTCGTTATTTACGATAAGGAATCGTCTACCAAATCTGTAAAAGATGTTCGTGAGCAAGAGGTCTACATGGGGGAGATGCCCCTGATGACCGAGAACGGTACCTTCGTTATCAATGGTACCGAGCGTGTTATCGTCTCCCAGTTGCACCGCTCTCCGGGTGTCTTTTTTGAACACGATAAGGGGAAGACTCACTCTTCGGGCAAATTGCTATTCTCAGCTCGCGTTATTCCGTATCGTGGTTCCTGGCTGGACTTTGAGTTTGATCCGAAAGATGCGCTATTTGTGCGTATCGACCGTCGTCGTAAGTTGCCTTCAACCATTCTGCTACGTGCTCTCGGTTACGATAACGAGCAGATCCTCGATATGTTCTTCGATACCGACACATATCACTTCGCAAAAGACGGTGGCCTCTCTCTTGACCTGGTACCTGAGCGTCTGCGTGGTGAGACCGCTCAGTCAGACATCGTGGTCGGGGGTAAAGTACTGGTTGAGGCGGAGCGTCGCATCACTGCACGTCATATTCGCGAACTCGAAAAAGCCGGCGTTAAAAAAATTGAATTGCCGCTTGAAGGTCTTGTCGGCAAGGTCCTGGCTCACAATATCATCGATACTGACAGCGGCGAAATCATTGCCAATGCTAACGATGAATTGACCGAAGAGCTGATAGCCAAATTGCAGGAAGAGGGTGTTAAGCAGATCAATACGCTGTTTACCAATGACCTGGATCATGGCCCTTACATTTCTGATACCCTGCGCCTCGACCCCTCCAACAGCCCTCTTGAGGCACTGGTGGAGATCTACCGTATGATGCGTCCCGGTGAGCCACCTACCAAAGAGGCCGCCGAGAACCTGTTTAACAACCTGTTCTTTACTGATGAGCGCTACGACCTCTCTGCCGTTGGTCGTATGAAGTTCAACCGCCGAATTGGACGAAAAGAGGTTGTTGGTGAGGGTACCCTCTCCAATGATGACATCACTGCGGTGATGAAGACGCTCATAGATATCCGTAACGGCAATGGCACCGTCGATGACATCGACCACCTCGGTAACCGACGTGTACGTTCCGTTGGCGAGATGGCTGAAAATCAGTTCCGTGTCGGCCTGGTTCGCGTTGAACGTGCTGTTAAAGAGCGTCTCTCGCTGGCGGAATCTGAGAACCTGATGCCGCAGGAGATGATCAACGCTAAGCCGGTCTCTGCTGCGATTAAAGAGTTCTTTGGCTCCTCACAGCTGTCTCAGTTTATGGATCAGAACAACCCGCTGTCGGAAGTTACCCATAAACGTCGTATTTCTGCCCTCGGCCCGGGTGGTCTTACCCGTGAGCGCGCCGGCTTTGAGGTGCGTGACGTACACCCGACCCACTATGGCCGTGTCTGCCCCATCGAGACCCCTGAGGGACCGAACATCGGTCTGATCAACTCGCTGGCGGTCTATGCCCGTGCTAATGACTACGGTTTCCTTGAGAGTCCCTACCGCAAGGTTGTGGACAAGAAAGTGACCGATGAGGTGGATTACCTCTCTGCTATCGATGAAGCCGAGTTTGTTATCGCCCAGGCCAACGTTGAACTCAACGACAAAGGCGAGATCGTCGACGAACTGGTCTCCTGTCGTCACCAGAACGAGACCACCCTGATGCCTCGTGACAAGGTCGACTATGTCGATGTGTCGCCGAAGCAGATCGTCTCGGTTGCCGCCTCATTAATCCCGTTCCTGGAGCACGATGACGCCAACCGCGCACTGATGGGTTCAAACATGCAGCGTCAGGCGGTTCCGACACTGCGCTCGGACAAGCCTCTGGTAGGTACCGGTATTGAGCGTACTGTTGCGATTGATTCAGGCACCTCAGTCTCTGCCCGTCGCGGTGGTGTCGTTGATTCTGTTGATGCTGCACGTGTTGTGGTTCGCGTTAACGATGATGAAACCGAGGCCGGTGAGTCTGGTGTTGATATCTACAACTTCACCAAGTACACCCGTTCAAACCAGAATACCTGCATCAATCAACGTCCACTGGTCAAGCCGGGCGATCTGATTGCCCGTGGTGACGTACTGGCCGATGGTTCCTCTACCGATATGGGTGAGCTGGCGCTGGGCCAGAATATGCTGGTCGCCTTTATGCCCTGGAACGGTTACAACTTTGAGGATTCCATCCTTATCTCCGAGCGAGTGGTTGAAGAGGATCGCTTCACTACTATTCACATCGAAGAGCGTACCTGTGTTGCCCGTGATACTAAATTGGGTCCGGAGGAAGTCTCTGCTGATATCCCCAATGTGGGCGAGGGTGCACTCTCAAAGCTTGATGAGTCCGGAATCGTTTACATTGGTGCCGAGGTAGGCCCGGGCGATATTCTCGTCGGCAAGGTCACCCCCAAGGGTGAGACTCAGCTGACACCGGAAGAGAAACTGCTGCGTGCCATCTTTGGTGAGAAGGCCTCGGACGTAAAAGATACCTCCTTGCGTGTCTCCTCCAGCACCTACGGTACCGTTATCGGTGTGCAGGTCTTCACTCGCGACGGGCTGGAGAAGGATGCCCGTGCACAGCAGATTGAAGATACGGGTCTGGAGCAGGTGCGTAAGGACCTGCGAGACCAGCAGCGCATTATGGAGTCAGACGCATTCTCCCGTGTTGAGAAGATGCTGCTCGGTAAGGTCGCAGCTGGTGGTCCTAACAGGCTCAAGTCAGGTGATAAGATCACCAAGGCCTACATGGCCGAGCTGGAGCGCGACAAGTGGTTCGAGATTCGCCTTAAGAATGACGAAGCGAATGCCTCGGTTGAAGCCATCGGTGAGCAAATTCAGGAGATGCGTAAAGACTTTGACGCACAGTATGAGTCTAAGCGTATCAAGTTGACCCAGGGTGATGATCTTGCCCCGGGCGTGCTGAAGATGGTTAAGGTCTACCTTGCCGTTAAGCGTCGCATCCAGCCTGGTGACAAGATGGCGGGTCGTCATGGTAACAAGGGTGTTATCTCCATGATCGTGCCGGTCGAGGATATGCCTTACACCGCAGACGGTGAGCCGGTAGATGTGGTTCTCAACCCACTGGGTGTACCTTCGCGGATGAACGTCGGGCAGGTACTTGAGACTCATCTCGGCTGGGCTGCACGTGGTCTGGGTAAGAAGATCAACGCCCTGGTTCAGAGCAAGGCCAAGGTTGACGAGGTGCGTAAGTTCCTCGACAAGGTCTATAACAGCAGTGGTGGTAAGCAGGAGGATATTGCCAGCTTTACCGATGAAGAGGTAATGGAGCTGGCCGGCAACCTGCGCCGTGGTGTGCCAATGGCAACGCCTGTATTCGACGGTATCCACGAGGATGAGCTCAAGGCCATGCTACGTCTGGCAGATCTGCCAGATAGCGGCCAGACCGTACTGTATGACGGCCGTACCGGTGAGTCCTTTGAGCGTGAAGTAACGGTAGGTTACATGTACATGCTTAAGCTCAACCACCTGGTTGATGACAAGATGCATGCACGTTCTACCGGTCCATACTCGCTGGTTACCCAGCAGCCGCTTGGTGGTAAGGCACAGTTCGGTGGTCAGCGCTTCGGAGAGATGGAGGTGTGGGCACTGGAGGCATATGGTGCCGCTTACACCCTGCAGGAGATGCTCACCGTTAAGTCTGATGATGTTAACGGCCGTACCAAGATGTACAAGAACATCGTCGACGGCGACCATCGGATGGAGGCCGGTATGCCGGAGTCCTTCAACGTACTGTTGAAAGAGATCCGTGCGCTGGGTATCGACATCGAACTGGAACAAGATTAGTCCGTGGTTCAACACGGTTTGTTAACTACGGACAATTTGAGGAGATAACACGGTGAAAGACCTACTGAAGCTGCTGAAGCAACAAGGTCCTGTCGATGACTTTGAGGCCATTCGTATTGGCTTGGCCTCACCGGACAAGATCCGTTCCTGGTCATACGGCGAGGTAAAGAAGCCTGAGACCATTAACTACCGCACCTTTAAGCCGGAGCGTGATGGCCTGTTCTGCGCCAAAATCTTCGGCCCGGTAAAAGACTACGAGTGTCTGTGTGGTAAGTACAAGCGCCTTAAGCACCGCGGTGTGATCTGTGAGAAGTGTGGTGTAGAGGTAACTCTGGCAAAGGTTCGTCGTGACCGCATGGGCCACATCGAGCTGGCCTCACCGACCGCCCATATCTGGTTCCTTAAGTCGCTGCCCTCACGTATGGGACTGCTGCTGGATATGACCCTGCGTGATATCGAACGCGTGCTCTACTTCGAGGCCTTTGTGGTGATCGAGCCGGGTATGACCCAGCTGGAGCGTGGTCAGCTGCTTTCTGATGAGACCTACCTCGATGCTATCGAAGAGTATGGTGATGAGTTCGAGGCAAAGATGGGAGCGGAGGCTATTCGCGACCTGCTCCATGCCATGGATCTCAATGCCGAGGCAGAAGAGCTTCGCACCACCATCCCGGAGACCAATTCCGAGACCAAACTCAAGAAGATGACCAAGCGTCTCAAGCTGATTGAGGCCTTCCTCGACTCCGGCAATAAGCCCGAGTGGATGGTACTGACCGTATTGCCGGTATTACCGCCTGAGCTGCGTCCTCTGGTACCGCTGGAAGGGGGGCGTTTTGCGACCTCTGATCTCAACGATCTCTATCGTCGTGTGATCAACCGTAATAATCGTCTCAAGCGCCTGCTTGACCTGAACGCCCCTGACATCATCGTGCGCAACGAAAAGCGTATGTTGCAGGAGTCGGTTGATGCGCTGATGGACAACGGTCGCCGTGGTCGTGCCATTACCGGTTCCAACAAGCGCCCGCTGAAGTCCCTGGCCGACATGATCAAAGGTAAGCAGGGTCGCTTCCGTCAGAACCTGCTGGGTAAGCGTGTTGATTACTCCGGCCGTTCCGTTATCGTGGTTGGACCGACCCTCAGACTGCATCAGTGTGGACTGCCGAAGAAGATGGCGCTTGAACTGTTCAAGCCGTTCATCTTCTCCAAGCTGGAGTCGCGCGGACTTGCGACCACCATCAAGGCCGCTAAGAAACTGGTCGAGCGTGAAGGCGGTGAGGTGTGGGATATCCTCGAAGAGGTCATTCGCGAGCACCCCGTTATGCTTAACCGCGCACCGACGCTGCACCGTCTTGGCATCCAGGCCTTTGAGCCGGTACTGATCGAGGGTAAGGCGATTCAGCTTCACCCACTGGTTTGTGCGGCATTTAACGCCGACTTTGACGGTGACCAGATGGCGGTACACGTACCGCTCTCTATCGAGGCGCAGCTTGAAGCTCGCGCCCTGATGATGTCGACCAACAATATTCTCTCTCCGGCAAACGGTGAGCCGATTATCGTGCCTTCTCAGGACGTGGTTCTTGGTCTTTACTACATGACCCGTGACCGTGTGAACGCCAAAGGCGAGGGTATGATGTTCGTCGATACCGACGAAGCACGCCGTGCCTATGAGAGCAAAGTTGCAGATCTGCATGCCCACGTTAAGGTGCGTGTTAAAGAGGTGCTGATTGACGAGAACGGTGAGCGCACCGAGAAGGTGAGTGTCAAGGACACTACTGTGGGTCGCGCCCTGTTATTCGAGATCATGCCTGATGGTCTGCCCTTTGAGATGGCCAACCGCCCGATGGTAAAGAAGGCAATCTCCGGTCTAATCAATGCCAGTTATCGTGATCTCGGTCTAAAGGATACCGTTATCTTTGCAGACCAGCTGATGTATCTGGGCTTCCGCATGGCAACCCGGGCGGGCGTCTCCTTCTGCTCTAACGATATGGTTATCCCCGAGCAAAAGGTCGATATCCTGGCCCGTGCCGAGGCGGAAGTTACCGAGATCGAGAATCAATATATCTCCGGTCTGGTGACCAACGGTGAGCGCTACAACAAGGTGGTTGATATCTGGTCCCACACCAACGACCAGGTCGCCAAGGCGATGATGGACAAGTTGGGTAAGGATGAGGTTAAAAACGCCAAGGGTGAGACTGTAAAGCAGGACTCCTTTAACTCTGTCTTTATGATGGCCGATTCCGGTGCTCGTGGCTCCGCCGCGCAGATTCGTCAGCTTGCTGGTATGCGTGGCCTGATGGCCAAGCCTGATGGCTCGATCATCGAGACGCCGATTACCGCTAACTTCCGCGAGGGTCTGAACGTACTGCAGTACTTCATCTCTACTCACGGTGCTCGTAAAGGTCTGGCGGATACCGCGTTGAAGACAGCTAACTCCGGTTACCTGACCCGTCGTCTGGTAGACGTGGCACAGGACCTGGTGGTCGTTGAGGATGATTGTGGCACCGAAAATGCCGTATTGCTGCAGTCCCTCATCGAGGGTGGCGACGTAGTCGAGCCGTTGAGCGAGCGTGTACTCGGTCGTGTGCTTGCCGAGGATGTGATGGAGGGTGATGAGATCGCCATCGAGCGTAATACCCTGCTTGATGAGAAGATGGTAGGTAAGCTTGAAGAGCTCTCCATCGACCACGTCATGGTGCGCTCTCCGATCACCTGTGATACCCGCTACGGTGTTTGTGCAGCCTGTTACGGCCGTGACCTTGCGCGTGGTCATCGCGTTAACGCCGGTGAATCCGTGGGTGTTATCGCCGCTCAGTCCATCGGTGAGCCGGGCACCCAGCTCACCATGCGTACCTTCCACATTGGTGGTGCGGCATCTCGTGCAGCCTCCATCAATAATATCCAGATCAAGAGCAACGGTAGTGCCCGCCTTCACAACATCAAGCTGGTGCAGCACAGCCAGGGCCACAACGTAGCGGTTTCACGTTCCGGTGAGATTACCGTTATCGATGAGTCTGGTCGTGAGCGTGAGCGCTACAAGGTGCCCTACGGTGCCAAGATCAATATCAATGATGGTGATACGGTCAAGGGCGGCGATATTCTTGCCAACTGGGATCCGCACACCCACCCGGTTATCACCGAGATGGCAGGTCGAATCAAATTCTTCGACTTTGAGGATGGCGTCACGGTTAACACCCATACGGATGATGTTACCGGTCTCTCCTCACTGGTCATCATCGACCCCAAGCAGCGTGGTTCTGCCGGTAAGGACAAGCGTCCGATGGTAAAACTGGTTGATGCCGATGGCAATGACCTGACATTGCCGGATACCGATATCCCGGCCAACTATTTCCTGCCTGCTGGCGCCATCGTTAACATGAAGGATGGTGACGAGGTAGGTGTAGGTGACGTTGTCGCCCGTATCCCTCAGGAGTCCTCTAAGACCCGTGACATCACCGGTGGTCTCCCGCGTGTTGCCGACCTGTTTGAGGCGCGTAAGCCTAAGGAGCCGTCGGTGCTGG
This sequence comes from Thiohalomonadaceae bacterium, assembly GCA_041555695.1. GTDB lineage: Bacteria > Pseudomonadota > Gammaproteobacteria > Thiohalomonadales > Thiohalomonadaceae > JAPHSX01. Next base: position 8,138 of record JBFFJV010000052.1, read on the forward strand.
CTGAGATCAGCGGTACCGTCTCCTTTGGTAAGGAGACCAAGGGTAAGCAGCGTGTGGTGATTACACCCAAAGAGGGTGATACTCACGAAGAGCTGATCCCCAAGTGGCGCCACGTCACCGTGTTCGAGGGTGAGCACGTAGCAAAAGGTGAGGTGATCGTAGAGGGTGAGCCGAGTGCCCACGATATCCTGCGTCTGCAGGGTGTTGAGGCGCTGGCCCAGTACATCGTCAACGAGGTACAGGATGTATACCGTCTGCAGGGTGTAAAAATCAACGACAAGCACATTGAGGTTATCGTTCGGCAGATGCTGCGCAAGGCCGAGATTAAGGATGGTGGTGAGACCCGCTTCCTTAAGGGTGAGCAGCTCGAGGTTTCCCGTATTCTCGACGAGAATGAGCGTGTTATCGCCGAGGGTAAGACCCCGGCGACTATCGAACGCATGCTACTGGGTATCACCAAGGCATCGCTGGCCACCGAGTCGTTTATTTCTGCCGCTTCGTTCCAGGAAACCACACGTGTTCTTACCGATGCGGCGGTTACCGGCAAGATGGATGAGCTGCGCGGACTTAAAGAAAACGTTATCGTTGGCCGCCTGATACCGGCTGGTACCGGTCTTGCGTACCACAACGAGCGCCGCCGCCGCCGTGAGGCCGAAGTGGCCTTCATGGAGGAGGTTGTGAGTAGCACCACTGAGGTGACTACAGAAGAAACTGGTGAAGTTGGAGAGTAATCCCAAGAATATTTGGGAGTGTAGTGAGTCGGTGCTTGACATAGCCGTCTCACAGACATAGAATTCCGCTTCTTTTTCCCATGGGTCGGTGACTATGTCGACCTATGTTTATTTCAAGCTGGAGCAAAGTAGGAAGATGGCAACGATTAACCAGCTGGTCCGTGCGCCCCGCAAGCGTAAAGTGGCCAAGAGCAATGTGCCGGCCCTCGAGGCCTGCCCTCAAAAGCGTGGCGTATGCACTCGTGTGTATACCACCACCCCTAAGAAGCCGAACTCTGCGCTGCGTAAGGTAGCCCGTGTTCGTCTTACCAACGGTTTCGAGGTCTCGACCTACATCGGTGGTGAGGGTCACAATCTTCAGGAGCACTCGGTAGTGCTTATTCGCGGTGGTCGTGTAAAAGACCTTCCCGGTGTGCGTTACCACACCGTACGTGGTGCCCTTGATACCGCCGGCGTTCCCGATCGTCGCCAGGGCCGTTCTAAATACGGCGCCAAGCGTCCTAAGTCATAATTAAGGTTACATACGATGGCCAGAAGAAGAGTAGCTGCCAAGCGTGAGATTTTGCCTGATCCGAAATTCGGAAACCGCACTCTCTCCAAGTTCATGAATATCGTTATGCAAGACGGCAAGAAGTCTGTTGCTGAGAAGATTGTATACGGTGCTCTGGATCGCGTTGCCGAGAAGAGTTCCGGTGATCCTCTGGAGATGTTCGAGAAGGCCCTCGGCAATATCCGCCCGATGGTTGAAGTTAAGTCACGCCGTGTTGGTGGTGCCACCTACCAGGTGCCGATCGAAGTCCGCGGTGACCGTGGTATGGCTCTGGCCATGCGCTGGTTAGCTGACTCTGCGCGCAAGCGTAGTGAAAAGTCCATGGGCATGCGTCTTGCTGGCGAGATCATGGATGCTATCGAGAGCAAAGGTACCGCTGTTAAGAAGCGTGAAGAGACTCACCGCATGGCAGAGGCTAACAAAGCCTTTGCTCACTATCGCTGGTAAGTGCGCTTTACTGAGCGTTAGGTCGTGGCACGCAAGACACAAATCGAGCGTTACCGTAATCTCGGCATCATGGCGCATATTGATGCCGGGAAAACGACCACCACGGAACGGATACTTTTCTATACCGGAGTCTCACATAAGATAGGTGAGGTTCATGACGGTGCTGCCACCATGGACTGGATGGAGCAGGAGCAGGAGAGGGGGATCACAATTACCTCTGCTGCCACCACCTGTTTCTGGAGCGGAATGGAAAAGCAGTTCGACGAGCATCGGATCAATATTATCGATACTCCCGGACATGTAGATTTCACCATCGAAGTAGAGCGCTCACTGCGTGTACTCGATGGTGCCTGTGCTGTATTTTGTGCCGTAGGCGGTGTTGAACCGCAGTCGGAAACGGTATGGCGGCAGGCAAACAAATATGCCGTTCCACGAATGGCGTTTGTGAACAAGATGGACCGCTCGGGCGCCGATTTTATGCGGGTAGTCGAGCAGATTAAAACGCGCCTGGGGGCGATACCCGTACCGCTTCAGCTCAATATCGGTGCCGAGGAAGAGTTCAGAGGTGTCGTTGATTTACTTCGTATGAAGGCGATCTACTGGAGCGAAGAAGACCGTGGTACCAGCCATACTCTGGAGGAAATTCCAGAGGATCTGTTGACTCAGGCCGAAGAGCTGCGTGAACAGATGGTCGAGGCCGCAGCTGAAGCGACAGAAGAGCTGATGGAAAAGTACCTCGAAGAGGGCGACCTTAGCGAGGAAGATATTAAATCCGGTCTGCGTAAACGCACGCTGGATAACGAGATTGTCCCCTGTCTCTGTGGCTCGGCCTTCAAGAACAAGGGTGTACAGGCGATGCTCGATGCGGTCATTGATTACATGCCGAGTCCACTCGATGTGCCGGCTATCGAAGGCCTGCTTGATGATAAGGATGAGAGTGTCGGATATCGTCACGCTGCCGATGATGAGCCGTTTGCAGCACTGGCATTTAAGATCGCCACCGACCCCTTTGTCGGAACATTGACCTTCTTCCGGGTCTACTCCGGTGTCATCAAGTCTGGTGATGCGGTTATGAACCCGGTAAAGGGTAAGCGTGAGCGCATTGGCCGCATCCTGCAGATGCATGCTAATTCACGTGAAGAGATAAAAGAGGTCTGTGCCGGCGACATTGCCGCCGCAGTTGGCCTTAAGGATGTCACTACTGGGGATACCCTGTGTGACATGCAAAATGTGATTACACTGGAGCGTATGGAGTTCCCAGAACCGGTTATCTCGGTTGCGGTTGAGCCCAAGACACAGGCGGATCAGGAGAAAATGGGCATCGCCCTCTCCAAGCTGGCGCAGGAAGACCCCTCATTTCGGGTACATACCGATGAGGAGTCCGGCCAGGTGATAATTTCCGGGATGGGTGAGTTGCATCTGGAGATTATCGTCGACCGCATGCTGCGTGAGTTTAAGGTTGGCTGTAATGTTGGCAATCCACAGGTTGCTTATCGTGAAGGCATCCGCAATAGCGTAGAGGCCGAAGGTAAGTTTATTCGGCAAACTGGTGGCAAAGGGCAGTACGGTCATGTTTGGCTGAGGCTAGAGCCGCAGGAACAGGGTGTCGGTTACGAGTTTGTCAACGAGATCGCCGGCGGTGTAGTACCGAAAGAGTTTATACCGGCAATCGACAAAGGGATTCAGGAGCAGATGGGCAACGGTGTACTTGCCGGTTACCCCATCGAAGATGTCAAGGTCACCTTGTATGACGGCTCCTATCACGATGTTGACTCTAACGAGATGGCATTTAAGATTGCCGGCTCAATGGGCTTTAGGGATGGGGCGTTGCAAGGCATTCCTTATCTGCTTGAGCCGGTAATGAAGATTGAGGTTGTTACCC
>JBFFJV010000053.1:0-11641 GCA_041555695.1 Thiohalomonadaceae bacterium
AAGTCGCGTAGTATTCCCCGCATCGGCCCACTGTCACCAAACAGTTTGTTCACCCCCTGCATGATGGCGGGGGCGGAGCGCCACGAGACATGCAGCGGGAAGCCCCGGGCATCGAGATGTTGCTCCAGCCACTCATGGGCAACCTGAAACAGGCGTGGTTCGGCACGGCGAAAACGGTAAATCGACTGCTTGGCATCACCTACCAGAAAGACGCTGCGGTGACGCTCGGCGGCCCCAGACGCCATCTCCTGCAGTAGTGGCTGCAACAGGCGCCACTGGGTGGGGTTGGTGTCCTGGAATTCGTCGACCAGCAGGTGTTCGATGCGCTGGTCCAGCTTGTACTGCACCCACTGGGCATTCTCGGCCCGATGCAGCAGGCGGTAGGCGCGCCACTCCAGATCGGTAAAGTCGAGTTGACGGCGTTCGGACTTAAGGCGCTGGAAGTGTTCGAGCAGCTGCTCGCCTAGCCGATACCAGGCGCGGTGAGCCTTCAGGGTCGCAACAGCAGCAAGCTGATCCAGCGTTTGCATTAAGGCTGCGCTGAGCTGTGTGTGCAGCTCAATGAACTGCTCCTGACCCTCCTCCCCCATCTTTGTGGCTTGAGCCTTAGAGGGTTTGCAGGCGCGTGGTTGGTCCTGCTTCGTCAACAGGGCCTCGCGACAGCAGGCGAAGCGCAGCTCTAGAGTTTGTGCGGGATCACGCCCCTGTGCCAGCAGTTCTAGCCGGGAGAGGTTGCTCTTAATAGGGTGGCGATTGAGCAGGGCGCAGTAGTTGCCCAGTGCCTGTTCGCGCTGTTCGGTGAAAAGGCTTGCCAGTGGTGAACACTCTTCGTTTACCTGAAGCTGCTTGCGCAGCTGTGCCAGGGCAAATGCCTGCGCTTCTGGCTGCTCTTCGGTATAGGCCCACCAGTCGCCACGGTGATTAAGAAAGGTAAACAGTGACTGCTGCAGCCCGTGCAGACCGCCACTATAGGCCAGCAACTGCTCCAGTGCCTGTGCGGTCTCACCATCGGGTTTGAGGGTCGCCTGCTCCATCAGCAACTCCCAGGCGGTGCGGGTCAGCTCGCCACTGCTCTCCAGTAACTCAAAGCCCGGTGGTACATCGGCCTCCAGTGGGAAGCGGCGCAGGATATCCTGGCAGAAGGCGTGGAAGGTGGTGGTGCGGACACTCCTGCCGCTCTGTAGCAGTGCTTCATAGAGGCCGCGGGCCCGCGTCATGGTTGCCATATCCGGGGTGAGTGAGAGCTCGCGCAACAGCTCGGCAAGCGCTTTGTCATCAACGGAGGCAAGAGTGAAAAGGCGCTCGGACAGGCGGGTTTGCATCTCTGCCGCTGCCTTGCGGGTGAAGGTGATGGCGAGGATGGCGTCGGCACGGGCACCGTGCAGCAGCAGGCGCAGCAGACGGCTGACCAGCAGCCAGGTTTTGCCGGTTCCGGCCGAGGCCATTACCGTCGCGTTGATCTGTGGGGAGCTGGGTCCGGGGTCTTTACTCATAGCCGTAGCATAATGTGCTGTATGGGGGGCGGTAAACAGCCAATGCGTGTAGGACGATCCTTATAGGGGTGTAGGATTATAGCGGGCAGGACTGTATCCAATTATACCATTTATAAATTGGGTTATTTTGTAACTATATGAAAACAAATAATAAGTTTGTGTCTCGTTGTGTGGGGGCGCCCTCCTACAATGGATGACACCCCCTTGCTGAAAACAGGGGAATTGGTAATCTGTAGCACAACAAGGATGTGGGCAGGGACAACTTAAGGACGAGTGGTCAAACGGAGGGGACCTGCATACAGGAGTGGCACGCAAGGATTTGCCAAAGGAATAACAACAAAGTGGAACAGGCTTCCACCTTAATGGAAATTCAGGAAGATACACCAACGGACGGGTGCTGGCTGGATGCCAGGAGGGAAAATAATATAAGGCGACTTTTTTTGGTCGCCTTTTTTATTGCCAGTCGATTATTGTTCCGGGTCGGTTTCTACTGGCCACGCCCCGCGTCGACACACCCCTTCCATCTGACAGTATCCGCATACGGTCTCATCACCCCAGGCAGGCAGGCCTTGTGAGCCAGCCATTTCGTTCTGTATCGACTTGAGTCGCTCGCCGATATCATCTCTTAGCTGCGCCAGCTCACTGCCCCGTAACACGACCTTGCTGCCGAGCTTGTTGCCATCAAGCGCCAGGTACTCCACCTGTGTTACGGCCAGCTGTTGCTGTGCGGCCAGCATGGCATAGAAGGGGAGCTGAATCGCCTCACCACTGAGTACCTCCTCTTCGCTGGCCATGCCGCCGGTCTTGTAGTCGACCACGGCCAACTCATCTTGTCCCTCAAGCTGCCGGTCGATGCGATCAAGGCGGCCCTGCAGCTCCAGGTTTGGTGCAAAGCCTTCCGTGCGCAGGTCGGCCTCGACGGTATCCACCCGTGCCGTATCCTCGCGTTCAATTTGCCAGTTGAGATAGGCGGGGATCTTCTCCTGCCAGCGTTGCAGCCAGCCGCGGTGCAGGAAATTGTCCTCAAGGTCCTCGGCGAAGACGGCGAGACTGATCTCCTCCAGCAGCTGTTGGGCACTATGGCGTGACTGCGCATCCAGGCGTTTAGTGAAGGGGCCGGGAAGCCCCTCTACCCTGCCGTGAAAGGCCTGCAAAATACGGTGTACACGCTCGCCGTAATCGCTCTTCTCCAGGGCATCGCGAATCGCCTCGGAGGGGGCGAGGCGCAAGCCGCGGGCGGCATAAAACTGGTAGGGACAGTTAAGCAGTTGCTGATAGGCAGAAGCTGAGTAGCGTTGCGGCAACAGTGAGGGTGTGAGGGCCGGGCTGGGAGGGGGACAGATTGTTGGCAAAGGGGCGGCACGATTCACCACCTCACTGTCGACAGAGGCGAGGAGTTGTGTGAGTTCCTTATCCTCCAGGGCATCATCATAGGCCAGCAGGTGAAAACTGCGCAGCGCCTCCAGCCAGGGGCTGGGAAGGACCTCTTCTCCGTCCTGCTGCCGGCGTAGGGTGAGCAGGAGTCTGTCCGAGGATTCAAGCAGGCGGCGACAGTGGAAAAAGCGCTCGGCCAGTTGCGCTTCACTGGAGGGGAGCCCCAGCTCACCGCGTACCGCATCGTTAAAGAAGGGACTGCTCGCCGGGCTACCGGGTAGGTGTTCGCGCTCCATGCCGGCGATGATCAGGGTGTCAAAGCGTTGCAACTGGCTTTGCCCAAGCCCCATCAGTGTGACGCCATGCCCCTGGTCGGTGAGACGGAAGTAGGACTGCTCCAGGGCTCGCCCCAGCCAGCCGCGAAACTCCAGCCAGGAGAGGGTGAGAGGCTCCCCCTGTACGGCTTTTTGCATCTGTTGCAGCTCATCGAGTAACTGCACCCCTGCCGCATCCATCGCCAGGCCCTCGGCGAGCCCCAGTGGGTGCAGGCTTTGAAGCAGGGTATTGAGATAGCGTGAAGCGGGATGTTCCCCTTCTAGCAACGGCAGTAGCGGGCGGGCCGCCCCGGCCAGCTCCTCCAGTAATGCGATGACACCGTCGAGTCCCCCGGCCAGTTCGGCGGGCAGGCGGTGTTGGCGAAAACGGGTCTGACGTAGATAGCGATCAAGCCCGCTGCCGATGTTTTCGTGCAGCACGATATCCTGTTCCAGCCGATAGACATCGTTGAGATAGTCGTCGCGCTGTTGTGTGACGAAGGTAAAGGGGGACTTGAGCAGATCCAGCATTGCCAGGTGACTGAAGTCCTCCTCCACGCACTGCAGCCAGTGTTCCAGTGAGGCGGCAGCACTGGTGGTGGAGAGGGTCCAGCCCGAGGCGTCGTGTAGCGCGATATTGGCGCGCTCCAGCAGAGCTCGCACGCGCCGTGCAAGCCGGCGGTTTTCACTGACAATGCCGATCTGCTGGTGGCCTGCCAGCAGCCAGCGGCGTACTTGAAGCTCTACCGCGCGCGCCTCCTGCTCATCACCATCGGCATGAAATAAAGTGATCGCCCCGGCGATGGGAGAGCTGGGCTGCCTGCCGGCGAACTGCTGCGCCCTCTCTCGCAGGGAGGCTGACTCTTTGTCGGGCTGATAAATGGTATCGAAGAGCTGGTTCACCGGCCCGCCGTCGGTTTTTACTGGCGCAGGTCGTTGTAGCGTCTGAAACAGGGAGAACAGCGGGGTTTGTGGATGATAGGTCAGTGGTGGCTCGTCACCCCCCTCGCCGTGTAGTAACAGGGTGAGCCTGTTCGCATCCAGCATTCCCTGAAGCCAGCGACGTGCGGCTCGGTGCAGGGTCGGTAGTCCGGCCATATACAGGGGATGCGAGGGTGGTTGCTGCAGTGAGTGTGAGAGTTGCAGCAGGGTGCGGGTATTTCGGTCGATAAGCTGGCGTGCGTGCAGTTGCTGGTGCCAGGCATGCCACAGGGTGTGCACCAGCCGCGCCTCGCGATCCAGTGCCGCCGGATGACTGTCCTCCAGTCCATAGCCGCCAGCTACACGAGCAGTAAATTGTGGCAGGTTCCCGGGGAGTTCAACCTGATTGAGAGTGAGCTCATCAAACAGCTGGAGCAGGCTGTCGGCCAGTGCCCACAGGTTACCCTCACCGAACAGGCCCTGATGTTCGCGCAGCGCCTCCACCAGTATCAGCACGCGCTGGTAGTCGTTAACGACTCCATGCTGTAGGGCCAATGGGTGCTCGTTGAGCCAGCCGTGCAGGGTCGTGATGCGTGGCCCCAGCAGGGCATCGAAGCCGAGTTCTGATGCCTGTTGCAGTAGCAGCCGGCGCAGCTGTATAGCCGCCTCCATATCGGGCAGCAGTACGACTACCTCATCGAGCCGGGGCAGACTGGCTCGGTGTTCCTCCAGCAGGCGGGAGGCCAGTTGTGCCAGAGGGTCCTCGGCGTAGGGAACAAGTTGAATGGCCTGGCTGGGGTTCACGCGGTGGTTGTCCTGCGGTAATAAGTGGCTCTATTAAACCCGATTAGGCTTGATAAATGAAATGTGCAACCGGCTCTCATTCGATCTGCAGTTGCAGCAGTTTTATTACCGGTTCGTTGAGACTGGGGTCGTCATTAAAGCCGGATACCAGGAGTACCTTGTTGCCGGTATGTAGCAGGTGATAAGTGCGGGCGATATCCTCGCTCAATTGCTGCCAGTTGTTGCATGCCTCTGCAGTAGTGGTAACCGGCACGATGCCCCAGTGCAGATTGATGCGGCGGCTGACCTTCTCGTCGGTGGTGATCCCCATGCAGGGGGCGGTGGGGCGTGCAGCGGCAATAATCTGTGCGGTGATACCGCTGCGGGTAGGAATGATAATGCCCTGCAGTTTAAGGCTTTCGGCCATTGAGGTGACGGCGCGTGCTACCGCCTCACGTAGTGGCAATGTTGACTCGTCACGTCGCAGTTGCGGCTCAACGAAGTGGTTGTGTTGCCACTGGTAGTTTTCCATCTCGCGCAGGATGCGATCCATCGTGGTGACCGCCTCCACCGGGTGGCGACCACTGGCGGTCTCCCCGGAGAGCATCACCGCATCGGTGCCGAGCAGTGCGGCGTTGGCCACATCCCCCACCTCGGCGCGGGTGGGGCGGGAGCGGTCGATCATCGATTCGAGCATCTGTGTGGCGACAATGACCGGGCGGTGGTGCTGGCGTGCCAGTTGAATCAGGTCACGCTGGATCAGCGGCACCTGCTCGGCGGGTAGTTCGATGCCGAGATCACCACGGGCGATCATGATGCCGTAGGCCTGTTGCAGAATCTCTTCGATATGTTTTATCGCCTCGGGTTTTTCGATCTTGGCGATGATCGGGATCTCGCGGCCCAGTTTGGCGAGGTGACGTTGTAGTGCCGCAACCTCGCTGGCACGGCGTACGAAACTGAGTGCGATAAAATCGGCCCCCAGCTCGACAGCCAGCGCGGCGTCCTTGCGATCTTTGGCGGTGGTGGCAGAGACGGTGAGTTGTGAATCGGGGAGGTTCATCCCCTTGTTCTCTTTCAGGATGCCGCCAAAGATCACACGACAACGGATCTCTTTCTCTTCGACCGCTTCGACGAGCAGCTCATAGTGACCATCGTCGAGAAAGATCCGCTCCCCCTTTTTTACATCTTTGTACAGCCCGCGATATTGCGAGGGGATGAGTCCGGCTTCGCCCATAATATTGCGACAGGTGACAGTGACCTGTTCGCCCTCGAGCAGTTCAATCTGTCCATCTCTAAAGGTGCCGACACGGATCTTCGGCCCGCACAGATCCATCAGAATCGCCACCGGTTGCTTTAACTTTTTCGCACAGCGGCGAACGCGTTCGAACAGCTGGCGGTGAGAGTCATGGTCGCCGTGCGAAAGGTTGAGGCGAAAGACGTTGGCCCCGGCGTTGATCAGTCGCTCAATAGCGGCGATGGAGCTGCTGGCTGGCCCCAGGGTGGCGATGATCTTGGTGCGCCGCCAGTGCAGGGCGGCGGGAGTGGGTTGTGTATTAGCTGGCATGAGATTCCCGGTAGATGGTTTTCTCTAGTATAGGTGAACGGTGTCTCAGGGGAATTAGAGCAATTCCTTGAGTTTATAGAGGGCCTGCAGTGCCTCGCGTGGACTCAGCTCATCCGGTTCCAGCAGCTCTATCGCATCCAGTAGCGGGTGAGACGGGGGGCTCTCGAATAACGGCATTTGTGTCACATCGGTGGCGTGTTCACTACGCTCGGCACCACTCTGTTCCAGTTCGAACAGCTTTTGTTTGGCCTGCTGTACCACCTCGCGTGGCACCCCGGCCAGTTGCGCCACCTGCAGACCGTAGCTCTGGTTGGCCGGCCCCTCCTTGATGCTGTGCATGAAGATGATGTTCTCGCCGTGTTCTACCGCATCAAGGTGCACATTGGCGCAGTGGGGCAGAGTCTCGGGCAGGGTGGTCAGCTCAAAATAGTGGGTGGCGAACAGGGTAAATGCATGCAGTCTGGTCGCCAGGTGACGGGCACAGGCCCAGGCCAGTGACAGGCCATCAAAGGTGGAGGTGCCACGGCCGATCTCGTCCATCAGTACCAGGCTCTGCTCGGTGGCGTTGTTCAGAATATTGGCGGTTTCGGTCATTTCCACCATAAAGGTGGAGCGGCCGGTGGCCAGGTCATCCGATGCTCCGATGCGGGTAAATATGCGATCCACCGGGCCGATGGTCGCCTGCTCGGCAGGGACGAAGCTGCCGATGTGGGCCAGCAGCACGATAAGGGCGGTCTGGCGCATATAGGTCGATTTACCGCCCATATTGGGGCCGGTGATGATGAGCATGCGCCGCGCTTCATCGAAGCGGATATCGTTGGGAATGAAGGGCTCCTCCATCACCTGTTCGACCACCAGATGGCGGCCAGCGCGAATATTGAGACCGGGCGTTGTGCTCAGCTCGGGGCGTACCAGTCGCAGGCTGTCGGCCCGCTCGGTGAGGTTGTTGATCGCATCCAGTTCGGCCAGTGCGGCGGCGCTCTGCTGTAACGGAGCGAGTTGGGCACCGAGCATATCCAGCAGCTCTTCATACAGTCCCTTCTCGCGGGCCAGTGCTCTCTCGGCAGCGGAGAGCGCCTTGTCTTCAAAGGCCTTCAGCTCCGGGGTAATGAAGCGCTCTGCATTCTTCAGGGTCTGGCGGCGTACGTACTCTACCGGCACCTTATCGCTTTGGGCGCGACTCACCTCGATGTAGTAGCCGTGTACCCGGTTGTAGCTCACCTTGAGGGTGGCGATACCGGTCTGCTCGCGCTCGCGTGCCTCCAGGTCCAGCAGGAACTGTCCGGCGTTTTCGCGAATCGCCCGCAACTCGTCCAGCTCGCTATCGTAGCCCTCGGCAATAACGCCGCCATCGCGGATCAGCATCGGCGGCTCGTCGATAATCGCCTTACTCAGTAGAGTGTGGAGTTCCGGGTAGCTGGCGATGCGCTGGATGAGATCGCCGAGCAGCGGCGAGTCGAGTCCGGCCAGTTGCTGCTGTAGTGCCGGCAGACGGTGCAGCGCCTCACGCAGTTGGGTCAGGTCGCGGGGACGGGCTGACTTAAGTGCAATACGGGTGAGGATGCGCTCGATATCTCCGATGCCACGCAGGCTGTCGCGAAGCTCATCGAACAGGCGCTGCTCCAGCAGGGTTTCGATGGCCTGCTGACGACCACGTAGTGCCTGATGATCGCGTAGCGGGCGATTGATCCAGCGGCGTAGCTGGCGGCTCCCCATGGCGGTGGCGGCATGGTCCATCACTCCGGCCAGGGTATTGCGGTTGTCGCCGCCAAGGTTGGTCTCCAGTTCAAGATTACGGCGACTGGCCGCATCGAGTTGCACCGCCTCGTCGTGCTGCTCCAGGCTGAGACCATGCAGATGTGGTAGCGCGCCGCGCTGGGTCTCCTGGACGTAGTGCAGCAGTGCTCCGGCGGCAGAGGTGGCCTCTACGAGTCCCTCGCAGCCGAAACCGGTGAGGTCACGGGTGCCGAACTGCTGGCACAGCAGGCGCTGGGCGCTGTCATGCTCAAAGTGCCAGGGGGCGAGGCGGGTCAAGCCGGGGTGAGCAGGGGCCTGTGCCATCTCCTCACTGGCGATGAGTTCTACCGGGTGCAGGCGCTCCAGCTCGGCCGCCAATGCCTCGTCGCCTTCAAGTTGCTGTACGCTGAAGCGGCCACTGGTGATATCCAGGGTGGCGAGGCCGTAGTGTGTATGACTTTGCGTGACGGCGCAGATCAGGTTGTCACTGCGCTCATCGAGTAGTGCCTCGTCGGTGACGGTACCGGGGGTGACGATGCGCATAACCTTGCGCTCCACCGGTCCTTTGGTGGTGGCCGGGTCGCCGATCTGCTCGCAAATGGCTACCGACTCCCCCAGTTTGATCAGCCGCGCCAGATAACCTTCTGCCGCGTGGTAGGGCACCCCGGCCATGGGAATAGGCTCGCCCGCTGAGGAGCCGCGAGCGGTTAGTGTGATACCGAGCAGCTCGGCGGCGCGCTTGGCATCGTCGTAAAACAGCTCATAAAAGTCGCCCATGCGGTAGAACAGCAGCATGTGGGGAAACTCCGATTTAATGCGCAGGAATTGCTGCATCATCGGGGTGTGCCCGCCGGGTTTCTCCGCCTTTTTTCTGGTCTTTGTCATGTCGCGCAGTGTATCGGAAAAGGTGTGGTGCAGGCCAGATGGGGGGCGCATGAGCTCGGTCTCTGAGCACCACGGGTGAGGTCTTGCGACGCCGCCCGAGGTTTGCTAACAATGGGCGATGAATTAATGGAGGCTGAGTGATGCTAAGTAGAGGCGATTACGAAGAGAAGCGGGATTTTGCGCGTATGGGGGTGGAGTGCCCTGCCACTTTCCGCATCAATGGTGAGGGGGCGATACACCAGGCGGTAGCGACGGACCTTAGTGCTACCGGTCTGCAGCTCAAATGCAGCGATGCGGTGACTGAGGGGACGGTGGTGATGGTAGAGATGACGCCGGAACAGGCGATTGTCCCGCCGCTACAGGCGAAGGCCGAGGTGGTGCGTTGTCGTGACAGTGGTAGCGGCGGCTATCGGCTGGGCCTGAAGATTCTGGAGATGCTGCCCGGCCTGTAGGCCTTTATCGGGCCTACACGTAATCGTCGAGTCGCGGCATCAGCTCACCGCCGCCTTCCTGTAACTCGGCATTATCGCGATAGGCCCCCAGAGCCTGTTGCACCCGCAAAGGTTCAGTGCCAACCCGGTGAGCCTCCCGTTGTTGTGTTTCTTCCTGTTGCCCCCCTGCCTGCTGATAACGGGCCTTGAGTACCAGCTGGCGATAATCCAGTGCTGCCTCAGCCGTTTCCTGCGTGTCTTGCTGGTGTGGCTGATACTCCTGAGTGCTACTCTTCTCCTGCTCTTCCAGCTCCCGTGGATTAAATGGCGCCTTTGTCTCTGCACGCGAGGCATTTTGCTGCGCAGGGCTATAGGGCAGGAGTTTGTTGGAGGATATTTCCATAGTGTAAGCAGGATGGTTTTCTCTGACGGCGCTTGCGTTATCTCTATTTAGGTTCAGAATCTTACTATTCCAAGGATCCTAGACGAGTTTATTAATAATGGGTAGTCAGCTGGAGTGTGAGATTAAGGAGCAGGTGGTGCTACTGGCGAAGGCGTTGGGCGAGCTCGGTGTGATGCTGGCTGCTGCCGAGTCTTGCACCGGTGGCTGGCTGGCGAAGGTCTGTACCGATATGCCGGGCAGCTCCCGCTGGTTCGAGCGTGGTTTTGTTACCTACACCAATGAGGCCAAACAGGAGATGCTGGGTGTGTCTGCCAGGACGCTGCAGGAGCACGGTGCGGTAAGTGAAGCGACGGTGGCGGAGATGGCGACAGGTGCCCTGGCGAATAGCCGCGCCCAGATCAGCGTCTCCATCAGCGGGATTGCCGGCCCCGGCGGCGGCAGTGATGAGAAGCCGGTCGGTACGGTCTGTTTTGGCTGGGCTGTGGAAGGGGGGGAGATCTCCACTGAACAGTGCCGCTTTTCAGGTGATCGCGAGGCAGTACGTGGCCAGGCAGTGCTCCATGCCTTGTTGGGGTTGCTTGAGCGCCTGCAATGAGTGATACGCAGCGTCTCTTTTTCGCACTCTGGCCTGATGCCGAGTTGCGTGAGGCGTTTGTTCCGTTGTCGAAGTTAAAGCATGAGTGTGGTGGCAGGGCGCACCCTCCAGGCAACCTCCACATTACCCTTCACTTTCTTGGCGGTGTTGACGCCGAGACCCGCGACTGCCTGGAGCAGGCAGCCGGAGAGGTTGTGGTTCCCCCCTTTGAACTGACACTGGATCGTTTTGGTTACTGGCCGCGTCCTCGTGTCGTGTGGCTGGGCAGTAATGAAACGCCGGAGCCCCTGAGTGAACTGGTGTCAGAGTTGAGTCGGGTCGTGGAGCAGTGTGGCCTGCAGCCGGAGCGACGCCCCTATCATCCCCACCTCACCCTGCTGCGCAAGGCAAAACAGGCGCCAGCTGAACGGGCACCTGAACTTCAGTGGCAGGTAAATGAGTTTGTGCTGGCGGAGTCGGCCAGTACCCCCGGTGGAGTGGAGTATCGGGTGTTACGCCGCTGGCCGTTACAGGAGGATGACGGGTAGCAGGGGCAGGAAATTTTACTCCTTTATCCGCCGGGAGAGGGTGAGCAGACCGCCTGTCTACTTTTGCTACTCACGACTCACGCCCTGAAAGCCCACTCGGCAAATGGTTCTACCTCATCCCGGTTAGCAACGATCAGCTGGTAAGCGTGCGGGTTGAGTGAGCACTCTGCAGTGGTGTCGACCGAGAGCTGTTGCAGCAGGTAGCCGAGCAGGGCGCGTCGAACCTCTATGGTGATGAGTGCACCCTCAGCCCCATAGTCCATTAGCAGGTTGAGCTGTTTTTTCTCCGGCAGGCCGGGGTGTGGTGTCAGCTCCAGGGTAATGGTCTCCACCCACTCTTCATCAAACTCACCGCTCGATTCGGATGGCACCTCGACCATTTGGGCCTCTTCAATTCTCGATAAGACAAAGTCGCGAAAGTCGAAGGTCTCTTCGTTATAGGCACGGATGTGCCAGCGCAGGCCGTTGTGGCACAGTGAGTGGGGCTCGATGATGCGAGGGGATTCACTGTCACGGTCAGAGAGGGAGCGATAGCGGATCAGGAGTTTTTTCTTCTGCGCCACGGCGCGTAGTACCTGCGCGGTGGTGATGCGATCCGGCAGTCGGGCGGGGAT
>JBFFJV010000054.1:0-11631 GCA_041555695.1 Thiohalomonadaceae bacterium
GCGACGTCCGCGCAGAACGATATCGACTTGTCGTCGATGTTGTCATCGTCTAGCACGATGTGCCAGCAGCAGCCAACCAAACCCTCTAAAGGCCGCTGGTAGACGTTCTTGACCAGAGGCAAAACGTCAGGCACGGTTGGCTTCGTCATTACACAACCCTTCGCTTCGGCCTCTTCCGTCGTCTGTAGTGGTTTGTTCCAGTCGATCATAGTTTATTCTCCTTGATCCACTCGACCTCTGCCGCGATCGCCTCCTGCCTGTCTCGATAACTACCGAACGTCGGGCCGCCAATAATTTTTACCTGCCAATTACAACGCCACTGCCGCGTCCGTGCGGCCCACTTGGAGTCGTCGCTGACGCAGTGGCGCATGCAAAAAAACAACAGCCTGAAATATCAATGAGTAACTGTTATACCCTTATAAGATAAAGCAGATTATCAGCCTAACCAATTGATATATCACAAGTTAACTATAATTATTCAGCATCAATCGAGACCCTCCTCAGCCAATTCCAGGGTGGGTTGCCACTCACAACTCACACCAGCCACCCTATTTAATCGAAGCCGCCTACCCCAAATTGATACCTCATGCTGCATGCTGCCGGACGTTGACGCCTGCCCAGCCTGAGCTTCTTTCTCCGCAGAACGAAAAAAGGCCCGCTACTGCGGGCCTTTTTCTGGTTTGCGGCAAACGCCAGCGAATTAACGCTTGGAGTATTGCGGACGCTTACGCGCCTTGTGCAGACCGATTTTCTTACGCTCGACGCGGCGGGCATCGCGGGTGAGGAAACCGCCGGTGCGCATCGCACCTCGCAGACTCTCATCCTGAGCCACCAGGGCACGGGCGATGGCGTGGCGAATCGCGCCTGCCTGTCCGGTGTTGCCGCCACCCTTAACGGTGACGTTAACATCAAACTTATCGAGCATTTCTACCGCTTCGAGGGGCTGACGAACCACCATACGGGCGGTTTCGCGACCGAAGTAGTTTTCGATGCTGCGCTTGTTAATGGTGATCTGGCCGCTACCAGCTACCAGATAGGCGCGGGCCGCTGAGCTTTTACGACGGCCGGTGCAAATGTTGTGTGTCTCTGCCATGGTCTGTCCGTACCTTTAGATTTCCAGCGACTGGGGCTGTTGGGCTGCGTGATTGTGCTCTGCGCCGGCATAAACTTTCAGCTTGCGGTACATGGCACGACCTAACGGGTTCTTCGGTAACATACCCTTTACGGCACGTTCCAATACCTGCGGGGCATCCTTTTCAATCAACTTATCAAAGTTAATTGACTTAAGGCCACCCGGATAGCCGGTGTGATTATAGTACATCTTGTCTTTCGCCTTGTTACCGCTTACGCGGATCTTCTCGGCGTTGATAACAACAATGTAATCTCCGGTGTCCACGTGTGGTGTGTACTCCGGCTTGTGCTTGCCGCGCAGACGGTGCGCAATCTCGGTGGCCAGACGGCCCAGAGTCTTGTCGGCGGCATCAACCACAAACCAGTCACGCTTGACGGCTTCGGGTTTCGCACTAAATGTCTTGGTCCCAATCATCTCAAAAACACTCCAAATCGAGCGGGGTTTCTCGTAAAAAAGAGGCGGAATAGTACAGAATTGAGCAGCAACATACAAGGGCTACTACGAGGAAAATTCCACATTCGCTAAAACATCTCTATACAGTTAGCTACATTCTACCGGTAAATCACGGTTTGAAAAGGATTAACTGGAGAGAAAAGAAAAGGCGCGGCTAAAGGGGGGAGGTGCCGCGCCTAAAAAGTATCCACCAAAGGAGGATGGAGGAGTCTGCTGAGAGCGGAATCGTTCCGCTGCATCAGCGTTTTCTAATATAGCAACTTTCTAATGAATGTCAACGCCCTGTAACAATTTTTTTACTGCGCGCTAACGATAGAGACGACGGTGAATAAGGTGGCTGGCAAAGCGCAGTGCTACCAGGCTGTAGCCCACTAACACCGAAAGGTGCAAGGCGACATCGGAGGTGGGAATACCCGTCATCAGCGGGCGCACCAGGGCGATGGCATGGGTAAGCGGTAACAGCTGCGCCACCTGCTGCAGCCAGCCGGGCATCCCGTCCAGCGGAAAGAAGACACCACTAAATAACAGCATAGGGGTCAGCAGCAGGGTGAAATAATAGAGAAAGAAGTCGTAACTGCGCGACACCGCGGTAACCACCAGAGCCATCGCGACGAAGGTAATGCCGCTCAACAGCGCCACCGGCAGCACGGCAAGCACCTGCCAGCCACTTACCGCACCGAGAAACGCGGCAACAATGAGAATAAAGCAGGCGCTGAGAAGTGCCTTGCTCGCCGCCCACAGGGCCTCACCGATAAGGATGTCATCCACATCAAGCGGGGTGTGCAGCATCGCACTCCAGGTCTCCTGAACCGCCATACGGGTATAGGCCGAGTAGATCCCCTCAAAGCTGGCGGTATTCATCACGCTGGCACAGACAAAACCCGAGGCAAGAAAGGTCAGATAGTTCAACCCCTCCACTTCGCCCACCAGAGCCCCCAGTCCATAGCCCAGCGCCAACAGATAGAGAAGCGGTTCACCGATATTGCCGAGCAGTGCCGGACCGGCCAGCTTGCGCCACACCCGTGCGTTGCGTCGCCACACCGCATACCAGCGTAGCGCGAAAAAGGCCCGGATCAACCCGCTCATTCGCGCAGGTCCCGGCCGGTAAGTTTAAGAAACACATCTTCCAGCGTGGCGTGACGACTGAGGTATTGCAGCTCGCCGTAGGCACAGAGACTCTCTACCAGGGCGCGTTCACTGGCGGTGTAACAGAAAAGGGTTTCGCCGATCATCTCACTGCGCACCACAACCTCACTGCTCTGTTGTGCCAGCCACGCCTCTACGCCGTTACCGTGTACCTCGACCACATGGGGTTCGATGTGGCGGGCAATTAACTCCGCGGGGGAGCCCACATCGAGTATTTTCCCCTTATCCATAATCGCCAGGCGATCACACAGACGCTGCGCCTCATCCATATAGTGGGTAGTCAGGATTAAAGTACGCCCCTCACTGAGCAGGGCGCGTAGCCGCTGCCAGATGAGCTGACGTGCCTGCGGGTCAAGGCCGGTGGTCGGCTCGTCGAGGATCACCAGTTTCGGGGCGTTGACCAGTGCACGGGCCATCGCCAGACGACGTTTCATACCGCCGGAAAGTGCCTCGATACGCGCATCGGCCTTCTGCTGTAGCGAGGCAAACTCCAATAACTCGGTAATGCGTTGCTCCAGCACCGTGCCGTGCAGCCCGAAGTAACTGGCGTAGGTGCGCAGGTTCTCCACTACGGTGAAATCGGGGTCGAGATTATCCTGTTGCGGCACCACCCCGAGCAGCTGACGCATCTGTCGTGCCTGTGCGGGGATCGGGTAGTCGAGCACGGAGAGAACGCCACCATCAGGCGGCGTGGTGCCAAGCAACATGCGTAGCGTCGTGGTCTTGCCCGCACCGTTGGGGCCGAGCAGGCCAAAGCACTCCCCCTGTGCCACATTCAGCTCGATACCGTCGACCACGCATTGCTCACCGTAACGCTTGGTCAGACCACGGGCCTGCACAACCTGACTCATCAAGCCGCTCCGCCTAAATCCGCAGACGCTTCACGGGACGACCGTGTAGCAGGTGCTCATCGATAATTTCGTCAATATCGGCCTTATCGACAAAGGTGTACCAGACCTCCTCGGGATAGACCACGATCACGGGGCCCTCACTGCAGCGGTTAAGGCAGCCGGCACTATTGATTCGCACCTTACCCGCCTCATGGATGCCCAGCTCCTTGCAGCGTTTCTTGGCATAGCTACGCATCGCCTCGGTGTTAAAGTCCTGGCAACAGCGACCGCCATCCTCGCGCTGGTTGATACAGAAAAAGACGTGATGCTGATAAAAACTCATATGCTTTTCTATTGATGTGGTTTGGATTTCGCTAGAATAATAGCTCTACCCGCCAACCACCAGCCAAACGACCACTTGAACGCCAACTCCCACATCCTTGCCGCCGCCGACCGCTGTGTAATGTGCGGGCTCTGCCTGCCCCACTGCCCCACCTACCAACTGCACCACAGTGAGGCGGAGTCACCACGCGGGCGCATCGCCCTGATGCAGGCGCTGGCCAGCGGTCGACTGGAGTCCAGCAGCGCCCTGCAGCGTCACCTCGACAGCTGCCTGGTGTGCCGTGCCTGCGAAAAGATGTGTCCTTCGAAGGTTCCCTACGGCCAGCTCATCGATACGACACGCGGCCTGCTGCGCGAACAGGGTAAACAGCCCCCCCCGGCACTCACGCGTTTACTGGGGCAGGTTGAGGATACGGCAAAGCTCCAGCGTAGCGGCAGGCTGTTACGCGGCTACCAACAAAGCGGGGTACAGACACTGCTGCGTGGTGGCGGCCTGCTCAAGGCTCTGGGCCTGGATAAGCATGAAGCACAGCTACCCGTGATCCCGGCACCGCAAAAACTGGCCGCGTGTACCCCGGCGCAGGGCGAGCGACGTGGACGCCTCGGGCTGTTCACCGGTTGTATCGGCTCAGTCCTGGAGGGCGAGACCCACCAGGCCGCCATCACCCAGCTCTCCCGCCTCGGTTATGAAGTACATGTGCCTGCCGCACAGGGCTGTTGTGGCTCGCTGCACCAGCACAACGGCGAGCCGCAGAAGGCGCGTGAGCTGGCACAGAAAAATATCGCCGTATTCGACGCACTAAAACTCGATGCGGTGGTTGGCACCGCCAGCGGTTGTGCCGCCCACCTCGGTGAGTACCCTGCACTCTACGCACAGAGCAGCATCCCTTTCTACGAAGTCTGTGACTTCCTCGCCAACCAGGCATGGCCGGAATCACTGCCACTCAAGGCCCTGCCACACAAGGTACTGCTGCATCTGCCGTGTAGTCAGCGCAACGTGCTGCAACGGCCCGATGCCGTGGCCACCCTGCTGTCGCGTATCCCGCAGCTGCTGGTTGAGCCGCTGGCGGAGAATCACCTTTGTTGCGGAGCTGCAGGCAGTTACCAGCTCACCCAGCACGACAACGCCGAGGCGCTACGTGCGCGAAAGCTCAACCACCTCGACAACTGCGATGCACAGCTATTGATTAGCAATAACCTCGGCTGTGCCCTGCACCTGCAGGGGGGCCTGCGTGAACGGGGGATAGAGCTTGAGGTACTCCACCCCCTGCTGTTATTGCAGCGCGCTCTGCCCTGAGGCTTGTCCACACATCATGCAACGCGTATCGTTAAGGCCATGAGAAATTATTCCCCACTCGACAAACTGGTCATGAATCTCGACACCGCAATACGCACGGTGGCGGGCAAGCCCGTGCTTACCGAGCGCCCCAATCCGGCCGCGGAGATCCCCGAGGCGGAGTTGAGCGACGCGGAACGCGAGCTGGCCGGACGGCTAATGCGTATTAACCACGCCGGAGAGGTCTCCGCGCAGGGGCTCTACCAGGGTCAGGCGATGACCGCCAAACTGCCCAGAGTACGCGAGAAGATGGAACGTGCAGCACTGGAGGAGAATGATCACCTGGAGTGGTGCGAGCGCCGCTGCAAGGAGATGGGTACCCACGTCAGTCTGCTCAACCCGTTGTGGTATGCCGGCTCCGTGACGATCGGTGCACTGGCCGGTCTGGCCGGAGACAAGTGGAGCCTCGGTTTTGTGGTAGAGACCGAGCATCAGGTCTGCAAGCATCTGGACGAACACATCGAGCAGCTGCCGGAACACGACAAAAAGACCCGTGCGGTACTCAAGCAGATGTGGGACGACGAGGCCCGTCACGCCGATATGGCACAGGCCGCCGGTGGTGCCGATTTCCCAGCCCCCATCAAAGGGCTGATGCAACTGACCTCTAAAGTCATGACAAAGACCGCCTACTGGCTCTAGAACGTTGCAGCTGTTAATAAAAAACGGGGCCTTGAGGCCCCGTTTTTTATTGATACGGTTTAATCACTCAACGCATCTTCGTCATATTTCGCCCGTAGAAGATCTCGCGGATCTCCTGCTCAACCATGCGCCGGATCTTTTTCGTCTCGGCCGGCTTCAAATCGGCCGCGTCCATACCGAAGAGGTAGGTATCCAGGTCCAGGTTTTTCAGCATCATCTTGGTGTGGAAGATGTTCTCCTGATAGACGTTCACGTCGATCATCTCGTAACGTTCCATGGTGTCACGGGCGATGAAGTTCTGGATCGAATTGATCTTGTGATCGATATAGTGCTTTTTACCGCGCACATCACGGGTAAATCCACGCACCCGATAATCCGCAATCACAATATCCGACTCAAAGCTATGGATCAGATAATTGAGCGCCTTTAGCGGCGAGATGCGGCCACAGGTTGAGACATCAATATCGGCGCGGAAGGTGGCGATCCCCTCGTGGGGGTGGGTCTCGGGGTAGGTGTGCACCGTAAGGTGGCTCTTATCGAGGTGGCCCACCACCGACTCGGGTGTCAAATCTGGTACGGCATCAGGCAGCGGTCCCGGCGCCTCCGTATTGGAGAGCTGTTCGGCCACCACCGGCTCTTCAGAGATGAGGATGGTGACGCTGGCACCCTGCGGATCATAGTCCTGATGCGCGACATTAAGGATATTGGCACCGATAATATCCGAAACATCGGAGAGGATATTGGTCAGACGCTCGGCATTGTACTCCTCATCAATATACTCGATGTATTCCTGGCGCTGCGCCTCGCTCTGCGTGTAGCAGATATCGTAGATATTGAAACTGAGAGTCTTGGTAAGATTATTAAAACCGTGCAGTTTCAGCTTTTTGCTCTTAACCAACGATAGTGACCTCCACGCTAGAACATGAGCCCTGTCGGCTCAAGATACACCGGCTGTTGAGGTCCGGCGGAAATTTTCCGCGTATTATCCACATTTTCAGCCAAAAGGGGATGAAAATTTCATCCCCCGTATGTAGCCCCCAGCGGGGACTTTCAGAGAACTATTCTGCGACAATCTCAAAATCGTGACTAATCACCACCCCGGCGTTGCCCAGCATGATAGAGGCCGAGCAGTACTTCTCTGCCGACAGCTCAACCGCCTTCGCCACCTTGTTTTCGTTGAGATTATTGCCCCTGACCACAAAATGGACATGAATCCTGGTGAATACCTTGGGCTCGGTCTCGGCACGCTCCGCCTCCAGTTCGGCAACGCAATCGGTAACATCCTGGCGCTGTTTTTTCAGGATATGCACCACATCGAAGTTGGTGCAGCCGCCCATTCCGAGCAGCAGCATCTCCATCGGGCGCACCCCCAGATTGCGCCCGCCCATATCGGGCGGGCCATCCATCACTACCGCATGACCACTACCCGCCTCACCCAAAAAGGTCGCATCTTCCACCCATTTAATTCTTGCCTTCATGCCTGCCTCTCACCCATGACTAAAATCTGTTTACCCTGCCACCGCTTGCCTCATCGGGGGATGGCTGGTATACCATACCTATCAATAACTAGAAAATGGAACCTGTTATGGCAGCTATCTTGCCACCTGCAATCAATCCTGCGGTCGAGCGCTTTTTAGAGCATTGCCACCGCCGCCGTTATCCGGCCAAGAGCACCATCATCTGTGCGGGTGACAAGCCCGACGTGCTCTATTACATCATTAAAGGCTCGGTAACCGTACTGATTGAGGATGATAACGGCCACGAGATTGTACTGGCCTACCTCAACGAAGGCGACTTCTTCGGTGAAATGGGACTCTTTGACGAAAATCAGGAGCGTAGTGCCTGGGTTCGTGCTCGCGGTGAGTGTGAGGTAGCAGAGATTAGCTACAGCCGTTTCCACCAGCTGGCAGAGGAGGACTCCGATATCCTGTTCCACCTCGCAACCCAAATGGCCACCCGCCTGCGCAAGACCAGCCGCAAGGTAAGCGACCTGGCCTTTCTCGATGTGACAGGGCGCATCGCCCGCACCCTGCTGGACCTGGCCAGGAGCCCCGAGGCGATCACCCACCCCGATGGCATGCAAATCAAAATCACCCGTCAGGAACTGGGACGCATCGTCGGCTGTTCACGTGAGATGGCCGGGCGGGTACTCAAGGTTCTGGAAGAGCAGGCCCTGATTACTGCCAAGGGTAAAACCATCGTTATCTTCGGCACCCGCTGACCCGGCCCCCTCCCTAAGCTCCCTCCCCCCCTCTCGCCCCGTCCCGGGGCGTTGTTACTTTTTCACCTTCAACTGCTTCAACCGCGCAGCCAGCAACTCGGGGAAACGTTTATACCAGGTAGCATTGAGGGGTGAGGGGTGTGGCAACGGATGCAGACGCAACTCGCGCTGCGTGCCATCAAGGGCGGTTACCATCACGCTCGTGGCCGTCTCGAAACGGTTCTCCTGTGCCCAGAACGCCTCCAGCTGCAACTTCACCTCTCGCGACTGGTTGATGGCGAACCAGAAGAAGGCCTCCCGTCCAAGGGTAATGACATCACTGCCGTTCCAGTTTTTGATCAGCAGATCGGCGATTAGCGGCTGAAAACGTTTCTTCACCTTCATCGACCACGCCTTATTACCCAGCGGCTTATAGGGCACGGTGTTGGCCCAAAAAAAACGTTTCCCCACCGCCACTGAAGCCTCAAAATCGGGCATCTCTTTGTTATACAGGTAGTTATAGATGGTGCCACGCACCTTCTGCCCACCGGCCCCGATGAAGGGCATTTGATGCTGCACCTCATCGCGTCCAGGGTCGCGGCCAAAGATAGCGACGGCGGCATCGGGAGCGCCCTGACCTATCACCGGTTCCAGCGCATCCTGTCCATAGGCCGCATAGACCTCAAGGTCTACCCCCTCCAGTTCCTGCGCCGCCTCACGAAAGGCGGCGCGGCGTTGCCTGTCACCCACAAGATTCTCCCAGTCGCTCTATTCAAATCGCCGAGACTATACCGGCTTCATCCCCTTTTGCGTAGGATAACGATAACGCACGTAGCGCCACACATCGTGTTTACCACCACCAAGATTGGGACAGGGGAAATAGTTCGGGAGCATCTTCTCGCGCTGATAACCGCACTTCTCCAGCACCCGTGCCGAAATGGGGTTATCCGTCACACAAAGAGCCCAGATGGCACTTACCGGGCTGTGGCGAAATAATGCCTCACTAACCCGCTCAAGCGCCTCGGTGGCATAGCCCAGCCCCCATACCTCGGGCGAGAGGACATAGCCAATACCCGCATTACGTCCCTTCAGCTTCACCTCGATCATGCCGACGACCTCACCGGCCGCCTCAATCACCCAGGGCAGACGCTGCTCCCCCTGCCAGGCCTCAATGCAGCCAGCCAGAAACTGTTGCGTCACCCTGTCGTCACGGTGCGGCGACCAGGAGAGAAACCGACTGGAGGCCGGGGCAGAGGCGTAACCGTAGACCTGCGGGGCGTCACTCAAGCGCGGCTGTCGCAACTCCAACCGCGCAGTATGCAAAACGGCTAGAGCCTGCAGATCAAGCGGTTGCTTTGCACTACGTCGCCCCATTAGCCTTCACTCCTGAAAACTCCCCCGCTAGATGCTTGAAAACCCCCGAATCAAGTAACATTATAACCTTGGTAACTGTAACCAAACTCATCACCCCCCAGGACAGCCTGAATCGATGACTCTTCCCGGAAAGCTATTCCGTACACTCATACCTACGAATGTTGTGGCCATTATCGCCACCATGGCTCTCAGCTTTATCGCCTTTATAACATTTGTCTTCATCGATCATAACGAGCAGGTTGATCAAATGTCCCGGGTGGTGCAACAGAACCTGCTGAACAGCCAGAAGATGCAACTGCTTAGTGAGCAGATGGAGCTGGCTCGGGCACGTACCCGCCTCACCTCTCAAATTCTCGATACCGATGACCCCTTCGAACAGGACGAGCTGAATATCCGCCTTGAGATCTTCGCTAACCAGTTTGCCCAGCGCAGGCAGCAACTGCTCGCGATGAAACTGGAAGGGGAGGAGTTAAATGTGATGGCGCAGCAGAATGCCATCGTTCCCATCATTTTGCCGGCACAGCGTAAGGCCGTAGAGCTGGCGATGAACGGCGATGAAGCCAGTATCAAGGAGGCTGAGCACCTCCTCTATGATGTCGTTCTTCCCAAACAGGGGGAAATGGTCGAGCTGTTCGGTGAACTCATCCGTTTTGAGCAGGAGCAAATCAGTCAACTTGCTCAACACGCCACCCATTCGATGGAAACTGACCAGGACCGGCACAACAAGCTGGCAGTGATCGCTCTGGTGGTCTCGCTACTCCTCTCCACCCTGGTCATTTTGCGGGTACGCCGCATCCAGCGAGCCATAAAACATTCCCATGATGAACTGGAGGGCGCGGTTGACGAGCGCACCAATGAGCTAAACCGTGCACGGGAAATGTTGCAAATTGTACTCGACACCATCCCGGTACGGGTCTTCTGGAAGAGCCACGGCGGCAGATACCTGGGGTGTAACACCCTGTTTGCCCTGGATGCCGGCGTCGAGAGCCCCGAACAGATTATCGGTAAGGATGACAGCCAAATGAGCTGGAGCGATCAGGCCGAACGCTATCGGCAGGATGACCTGGCGGTGATGCACAGCGGCCAGCCCAAGCTCAATTTCGAAGAGCCTCAGACCACCCCGGACGGCAACACCAGCTGGCTGGAGACCAGCAAGATCCCACTCACCGACAAGCAGGGAACAAGTATCGGTATTCTCGGCACCTATCAGGAGATCACTCAGCGAAAAATGGCTGCCGAGAAACTACAGAGGCAGATTGCGAATCTGAAGATCCTCAGTCAAATCGCTGATACACCGGATAGCAGTCTCGACAAAACGCTGGAGCGCGGCCTCATCATTGCAGGTGAACACCTGGAACTGGAACTGGCCATTATCAGCCACATCACCAGGGATGAATACATCATCGAGTACCATACGGCCCCCCGGGATTTCGGCCTGCACAATGGTGACCAGTTTGTAACCCGTAACACCTATTGCGACCTCACTCTGAAGCAGATGGATGTGGTCGCCATCGGCGACATGGGGCAGTCCGAGTATGCAGGCCACCCCTGCTACGAGGCGTTTAAGCTGGAGACCTATATCGGTACCCCGCTAATGGTACGCGGCGAACTCTACGGCACCGTCAATTTCAGCTCTCCCCACCCCTACCCACGCCCCATCGACGATGGCGACCGTGAGTTTGTACGCCTGCTGGGGCGCTGGGTCGCTGGCGTCATCGAGCGCTCACAAACAATGGAAAGCCTGCGCATCAGCCAGGAGGCCCTGCAGCAACGTCAGCAGGAGTTGGAGGCGGCGCTGGAGCAGGCCCGCTCGGCCAACCAGGCCAAGTCAGAGTTTCTCTCCAGCATGAGCCACGAACTGCGCACCCCGCTCAACGCCATACTCGGCTTCTCCCAGCTACTGGAGACCGAGGAGAACCTCACCACTGACCAGCTGGAAAATGTTGAGGACATCATCCGCGCCGGCCACCACTTGCTGGATCTGATTAACGAGGTACTGGACCTGGCCAGGATTGAGGCTGGCAAGCTGGAACTTTCGATCGAGAGGATTCCGTTAAACGGCCTGATGCAGGCCAGCCTCAAGTTGATCACCCCTCTTGCTGAGCAACACGGAATCAACCTGCGCTTTGATACCAGTTGCCTCTCCAGCCACTGCCTGCAGGCCGACTACACCCGCACC
>JBFFJV010000055.1:0-11590 GCA_041555695.1 Thiohalomonadaceae bacterium
ACGGCAGCCATGCTGATGCAGCTCCTCTTCCACTGCGTGGGCCAGTGTCGACTTGCCCGAACCGGATAAACCCGTGAACCAGAGGATCACACTCTTATGGCCGTTCATCTGCTCACGGCGCTGACGAGTGACAGTGGCGTGGTGCCACACTACATTACTGCTTGTTTCCGTCATTGATTACAACCTTGTATCTATGAGTTCAAATCAAAGCCCAGTATGATACCGTTACCACGACCCAAAACATAGCACCCAAGTTAATCCATGACCCCTGACCAGTATTGTGCAGAGAAGACCGCCGCCAGCGGCTCCAGCTTCAGTATCAGCTTCCGTTTTCTCACCCCGCAGAGGCGTCGTGCCATCACCGCCCTGTATGCCTTCTGCCGCGAGGTGGACGATGTGGTGGATGAATGTAAGGAAGAGTCTGTAGCACGACACAAACTCAGCTGGTGGCGCGAAGAGGTGGCGCGACTCTATCACGCTGTGCCGCAGCACCCTGTGACCCTCGCCCTCAAGCCCTTTATTGACGAATTCGAGCTGGCCGAAGAGCACTTTCTGGAGATCATCGACGGCATGGAGATGGATCTGAATCAGAACCGCTACGCCAATTTCAGCGAACTCTCCCTCTACTGCTACCGTGCCGCCTCAGTGGTCGGCCTGCTGGCCGCCGCCATCTTCGGTTTTCAGGATCGCCAAACCCTTCGCTACGCACATAATCTGGGCATGGCCTTCCAGCTCACCAATATCCTGCGTGATGTGGCCGAAGATGCGGAGCGTAATCGCATCTATCTGCCTGCCGATGAACTGGCGCGCTTTGGCGTTAGTGAGGAGGCGATCCTGCAGCAGCGTGATAACGGCGCAATGAAACAACTGTTCGCTTTTCAGGCCGAAAGGGCCGAGTCCTTTTACCAGAAGGCCATGGCCGAACTACCTGAAGTTGACCGCTACAGTCAGCTGAGCGGACTGCTGATGTCGGCGGTCTACCGCGCCACACTCAAGGCCATCATTGCACGTGACTACCCGGTAATGCAGGGACGTGTACGTCTGCCGACCTGGCACAAACTGTGGCTGGTATGGCGCGCTCTGCGTCAGGAGAAAAAACGCTACCGCCACAACCTGCGAAACGGCACTGTTCACGCAGAGTCATGAGTTCAGACAAGCCTGTAGTGATCGTCGGCGGCGGATGGGCCGGACTGGCAGCAGCACTGGAGCTTACTGCCCACGATATCCCTGTCAGCCTCTATGAATCTGCCCCCCAACTGGGAGGGCGGGCACGTAATGCCCCCTTTGGTGATCTCACGGTCGATAACGGTCAACACCTGCTGATTGGCGCCTACAGCGAGATCCTGCGTCTGCTGGCGATGATGGGGACAGAAGAATCACAGGTGTTGCTGCGCACCCGGCTGCACCTCAAAGTAGTAGAAGGTGACAAGGCGCTACTCATGCAGGCACCTCCACTACCCGCCCCGCTCCACCTGGCCTGGGCGCAACTCACTGCAGGTGGACTGACTGCAGGTGAAAGAGTGCGCGCTTTGTGGATGAGCCTGCGTCTGATGTTGAGCGGCTTTACACTTAAACACGACATCGCCGTCAGCACCCTGCTGCAACAGCACCAGCAGAGTGAGACGATGATCCGCCGTTTCTGGGAACCGCTCTGCATCGCCACCCTCAATACCCCCATCAGCAAGGCCTCAGCACAGGTCTTTTTGCGGGTACTCAAGGACAGCTTTACCCGCAGGCGTCACGATGCCGACCTGCTGATCCCAAGGGAGCCATTGGGTGAGCTGTTCCCGCAACGGGCGGCGGACTACCTGCAGCACCACGGTGTGAGCGTGCAGCTAAGCCAGCGTGTTGAGGCACTGCATATCAACAACCATCAGCTTGAAGCGCTGAGCATTTCGGGTGAGCAGCTCCGCTGCCACGATGCCATCATCGCCACCGCTCCCCATGCCGCCGAACGGCTACTCAGCGCTCATAGTGAACTCTCCCCTTTGTGGGAGCAGATTAGCGCCCTTGGCAATCAGCCCATCATCACCCTCTACCTGCAGTACCCCAGGGAGCACCGCCTGGAGGAGCCGATGCTGGGGATGAGCGGCACCATAAGTCAGTGGCTGTTCGACCGCAGCCACTGTGACCAACCGGGGCTTATCGCCGTGGTGATCAGTGCCGAGGGAGAGCATCTGAGCTGGGACAATGAGTCCCTCACAAGCCATGTTTTACAGGAGTTAGCGACCCAGTTTCCTCACTGGCCACCGCCGCGACAAAGCCGCGTGATACGCGAGAAGCGCGCCACCTTTGAGTGCAGTGTCGGCATCGAGACACGGCGCCCGGCCAACACCACTCCGGTACGGGGTTTGTGGCTGGCTGGCGACTATACTGACACGGGCTACCCCGCAACGCTCGAAGGAGCGGTACGCAGTGGGGTACAATGTGCCCGCCGCATCATCAAGCAGCGGCAATAACCAACTTTTTTGACAGAACGAGCCACAAAATGCCAGAGACCATGAAAGACTACCAGCCGCGCGCAGACCTCCTTGAAGGCCGCGTCATCCTTGTCACCGGTGCCGGTGACGGTATCGGCGCCGCTGCTGCCAAGGCCTGTGCCGCTCACGGCGCCACCGTGATCCTGCTGGGGCGCACCACCCGCAAGCTGGAGGCGGTCTATGATGCCATTGAAGAGGCAGGTCATCCGCAGGCGGCGATCTACCCGATGAATCTGGAGGGGGCCGCCCCCAAGGACTACGATGATCTGGCTAACACCATTGAGCAGGAGTTCGGTCGTCTCGACGGCCTGCTACACAATGCCTCGCTGCTCGGCACCCTTACCCCGCTTGGCCAGTACGACATCGAGCAGTGGTCGAAGGTGATGCAGGTCAATCTCAATGCCCCCTTCCTGATGACCCGCGCCTGTCTTGAGCTGCTGAAGAAGTCTGAAGATGCCTCGGTGCTCTTCACCAGTTCCAGCGTCGGCCGCCAGGGCCGCGCCTACTGGGGTGCCTACGCCGTCTCCAAGGCCGCCAACGAGAATATGATGCAAATCCTGGCCGATGAGATGGAGAGCAACACATCTGTACGAGCCAACAGCATCAACCCCGGTGCGGTACGTACCAGCATGCGTGCCCGAGCCTACCCCGGTGAAGATCCCAATACCCTGCCGCGCCCGGACGAAATCCTCGCCACCTATCTCTACCTGCTAGGGCCCGACAGTAAAGAGGTTAGTGGGCAGCAGTTCAACGCCCAGTAAGCCCCGAGCGGCGTCGACCATGTCGACGCCGGTTTTCCGTCACCTTGCCGGCAAGCGCTTGCCACACCCCACCGAAGTTTACGTCGTTTTTTTGACGAACATCACACTTTCATATCTATCCAATTGAATTTGTTGGGTATTTATTTCTGGCACATTTATCGCTTATTAACCATCAAAGCTTTTACGAGGCATGCACGATGGAACCACAAGCGAAAAATATTATCTCTGCGAAGAGCCTGAGCAAGCGCCGCCATGACAAAGCTGCGGTAGAGAGTCTGGTCCGTCTGCAGACCCCACCCGATACCATGCGCTTAACCACCGCCCTGCAAACCACGCTGGAGCTGGAAGAGATGCTCGGCCTGTTCAAGCAGGAGCTAACGAACCACCTCCCCATTGACGGCATCGGTTTTCGTAGTGCTGAGCAGGGAGTCGTCGTTCAGTTGGGTGAGCAGGCCCGACATCGTGCCGGCTACGGCATGCGTCTGCTGGAAGAGAATCTGGGTGAGCTCAATATTAGCCGCAATGAGCGCTTTTCTGAGCAGGATCTGGCGATCATCGAGCACATGCTGGTACCTCTACTCTACCCGCTACGTAACGGCCTGCGTTACCACGCTGCCCTGGCTACCGCCTTCCATGACCCGCTTACCGGTGTCAACAATCGTGCCGCGATGGAAGAGGCAATGCCGCGCGAGGTTGAACTCGGCTTGCGCCATAAAATGGACCTGAGCATGTTGATCGTTGACCTGGATCACTTCAAAAAGATCAACGATGGTTACGGTCATGCTGCCGGTGATTGTGTGCTGCGTAGCGCCTCAAAGGTGATGCAGCAGGCGCTACGCACCTCGGATCAGCTATTCCGCTTCGGCGGTGAGGAGTTTGTACTCCTGCTGCCCGCTACCGATATCGACGGTGCCCATATCGTCGCCGAACGTATTCGCATGAGCCTGGAGCAGAGCCATTGTCTCTGTGATGCGGAGGCCATCAATGTGACTGCCAGTATCGGTATTGCCCAGCTGCAGCCCGAGGACAATCAGCACTCCCTCTTCGATAAGGCGGACAAGGCCGTCTATCGCGCCAAGGCGCTAGGTAGGAATCAGGTCATGCGCTACGAAGACTGAATATTAGTCACTTCACACAAAACGTATCCCAATGGGTAATACTGTTCAGTTAAGGCATGGGTGTCATCGCGAGGGAGCGAAGCGACTGCGGCGATCTCTGTTGAGGGCCGATGCTCAGGAAAAAGCCGGGATGGCTTCGCTGCCGCTCGCAACGACAAGCGTTTAGCTAAGAGGCATTACCCCAGCGGCTGCTTTTAATTTCCTGCGGACAATCTCTCACCAGCAGAGCAGCTTAGTAACTGATCTTATCTTCCTTATCCCGCCAGCGGGAAAACGGTACTAAACCATCCACATTACCCTGTCGTGCCTGCAGGCTACGCTCAGCGGGCAACCGTTGCATTTCACGGGCAATAACCCCGTCATCAAAGCCTGCCGCAGCCGCATCCTCACGTGTCGCAGCGTAGACAAGCCTGTCGAGACGCGCCCAGTAGATAGCCGCCAGACACATAGGACATGGCTCACAGCTGGCATATAACGTCGCCCCTGCCAGAGAAAAGTCTTCGATCGTACGGCAGGCCTCACGTATCGCCTGAACTTCGGCATGTGCCGTCGGGTCGTTATTCAGGGTAACGTTATTCACACCACGCCCGATGATCTTCCCCTCCTTGACCACCAACGCGGCAAACGGGCCACCGCCCTGCTCTACCGAAGACTCAGCTAAGGCCACGGCCTGTGCCAGAAACTCATCATCCATCATCGTGCATTCTCCCCTCCACTACTCAAAGTCTGGCACCGCACCCACCCCTTCGGCAAGCCTCACTGCTCGCCTAATCAGGGCACACCGGTCAGCTGCAATCTTTCCCTGCGCACCCGCGCCTCAATGGGCAAACACGACACTGAGGCCTGACGCGACAGTGCTCCTTGGCATGTGCCACGATCAGGGCGTGGTATTCGTTAAACAGCGCGACCCGGTGCGGCTGTTTTTTCAGCCCATCCTCAAAGTGGTGGCGTAGCGTCTCATAGCCACTATCGTGATCAAGCAGGGCGAGACGGGAGAAGATACGGCGGGTATAGGCATCGATCACAAACACCGGACGCTTGAAGGCGTAGAGCAGGATATCATCTGCCGTCTCCGGACCTACCCCGTTCACCGATAACACGGCATGTCGTAATGCACTATCACTAAGTGTATTTAACGGCGCAAAACCGCCCTGTTGCAGATACCACTGGCAGTAGTTCTTGAGCCGCCCGGCCTTGATATTGAAGTAGCCGGAGGGTCTTAAATACCCGGCCAGGGTATCGTGTTCGGCCGTGGAAATGGCCTCAGGGCTGAGCATCCCGGCAGACTTGAGATTGATGATCGCCTTCTCGACATTGGTCCAGGCGGTGTTTTGTGTCAGCACCGCACCAACCATGACTTCAAAGGGGGAGTCTGCCGGCCACCAGTGTTGCGGGCCGTAGTGTTTTAACAGCTGGTTATAGACGGTAATGAGCCGCATCTAGAGCTTTATTTATTGCGGCGACGTTTGCTGTGGCTGGTACCGTGCCGGGTCTTGCGGGTAGAGGGCGCAGTGTTCTTAAACTGGCTTTTATCACGCGCCTCGATGGTCTTCAGACCGACGCTATTACGCAGCTCCTTTACCTGATGCTCGCTCAGCTCTTCCCAGCGACCGGCACGCAGGTAGCGCGGCAGTGTGACCACGCCGTAACTTACCCGCATCAGGCGACTGACCGTCACTCCCTGTGACTCCCACAAACGACGTACCTCACGGTTGCGCCCCTCGCTGAGCTTTACATGGTACCAGTGGTTGGCTCCCTCGCCGCCGGTGTCGCGGATCTCACTAAAGTGGGCCGGTCCATCTTCCAGTTCGACACCGCTTTTGAGCTGTGCAATGGTCTCTTTCGAGACTTCTCCCAGGACTCGCACGGCGTATTCGCGCTCCACCGTATAGGAGGGATGCATCAGCCTGTTTGCTAACTCTCCATCGGTGGTAAAAAGCAGCAGTCCGGAGGTATTAATGTCGAGACGGCCGACAACAATCCAGCGACCACCACTAATCGTCGGTAGCCTGTCGAACACGGTCTTGCGCCCCTCAGGGTCATCACGACTGGTCACCTCTCCTTCCGGTTTGTGGTATGCCAGCACGCGACAGCGACGGTTTGGCTGCATCTTCTGCCTGGCAACGATGGTGCCGTCTACGCGCACCACGTCATCCTCAGTAACGCGCTCACCAAGGCCGACGATCTTACCGTTAATCGAGACGCGACCGGCTTCAATCCACCTCTCCATCTCGCGGCGTGATCCAAAACCGGCACGGGCCAGCACTTTTTGCAGCTTTTCGCTCATGAATATCTCAATATTTAGTCGTAATTGACCGGTTCAAAGTCGGCGCCAATACTGAGGGCAATATCTTCACCCTCAGCACCTTCAAGTTCTATCCCTTCACCGGGCAGACGCAGATCCAGCTCGGCATTGATCTTGTCGATATCCTTCAACTCATTGAGTGTCGGCAGCTCATCAAGACTCTTCAGATTAAAGTAATCGAGAAACTCTTTGGTCGAGGCATAGAGCGCAGGACGCCCCGGGACATCACGATGGCCGATGATGCGCACCCAGCCGCGCTCCAGCAGTGTCTTCATAATACTGGAGCTTACGGCGACACCACGAATGTCTTCGATCTCGGCACGGGTAATAGGCTGACGATAGGCGACCAGCGCCAGGGTCTCCAGCAATGCGCGCGAATAGCGCGGTGCGCGCTCTTCCCACAACCGTGAAATCCAGCGCGAGACATCGCTCTTCGCCTGATAGCGGTAGCCACTGGCCAGTTCACGCAGCTCGATACCACGACCCACGCAGTCAGCCTGCAGCGTCTCAATGGCAGCCATGAGTGCCTTCTTTTCCGGCTTTTCCTCTTCCTCAAACAGGGTAAGCAGACGCTCCGCATTGAGTGGTTCGCCCGCAGCGAGCAGTGCCGCCTCTACAATATTTTTCAGTTGTTGTTCTGTCATTTCCGACATTATCTTGCCTTATGCCTCTTCGCTGACCGCACCGACCGCTTTCACATGGATCGGGCCAAACGGTTCTGCCTGAATCATTTCGATCATCGACTGCTTCATCAACTCCAGGATCGCCATAAAGGTCACCACCACGCCGCGGCGTCCCTCCTCCACGGTAAACAGCTTGGTGAACTCGATAAAGTTGTCGGGGTTAATCCTGCTCAACACCTGGGTCATACGCTCACGCACGGAGAGCGGCTCACGAGAGATCTGGTGGTGGGCAAACATCTCGGAGCGGCGCATCACATCGGTCAGTGCCAGCAACATGTCGCGCAGTTCGATGTGTGGTTGCGGACGCTCGCTCTTCTTATCCGGCGTATCGATAGCGATATGGAAGGTATCGCGACCAACGCGCGGCAGCTCGTCGATATCCTCGGCCGCCTGCTTGTAGCGCTCGTACTCCTGCAACCGGCGCACCAGCTCGGCACGCGGATCATCTTCGTCGCCCTCGACCTCAACCGGCCGCGGCAGCAGCATACGCGATTTGATCTCCGCCAGCATCGCCGCCATTACCAGGTACTCACCGGCCAGCTCCAGCTGCATCTCCGACATCATCTTCACGTACTCCATGTACTGGCGCGTGATCTCGGCAACCGGGATATT
The DNA here is from genome assembly GCA_041555695.1 of Thiohalomonadaceae bacterium. Lineage (GTDB taxonomy): Bacteria > Pseudomonadota > Gammaproteobacteria > Thiohalomonadales > Thiohalomonadaceae > JAPHSX01. The sequence continues at coordinate 7,960 of JBFFJV010000055.1, forward strand.
GAGAATATCGAGGTTCTGTCGTTTGATCAGATAGAGCAGCAGGTCCAGCGGTCCCTCGAAGGCCTCAAGAAAGACCTCCAGTGCCTCCGGTGGAATGTAGAGGTCCTTGGGTAATTCGGTGACCGGAGCCCCCAGCACCATCGCGAAGGGCATCTCCTCCTGCTGTGGCTGGTGTGTTTCCGGCAGTGTTGGCTGATCGCTCATAACCGTCCTTATGAGTAGGACAGGCCCATGGCCTGACGCACTTCGTTGAGCGTTTCGCGCGCCACATCACGCGCATCTTCACTCCCCTCGGAGATGATGTTGCGCACCAGCTGCGGCTGTTCGATAAACTCCTGCGCCCGCTCCTGGATCGGCTTGAGCTCGGCCTGCACGGCATCAATAACCGGCCCCTTGCAGTCGATACAGCCGATGCCGGCAGTGGTACAGCCCTGCTGCACCCAATCCTTCACCTCATCACTGGAGTAGACCTCGTGCAGCTGCCATACCGGACAGTCGGCAGGATTACCGGGGTCGGTACGGCGCACACGCTTGGTATCGGTGGGCATGGTGCGCAGTTTCTTCTCCACCTCCTCCGGGCTTTCGCGCAGAGCGATGGTGTTGCCATAGGACTTGGACATCTTCTGCCCATCCAGCCCCGGCATCTTGGAGGCGGGAGTGAGCAGCGCCTGCGGCTCTGGCAGGATGATCTTACCGCCTCCCTCCAGATAACCGAACAGACGCTCGCGGTCGCCCAGAGTAATATTCTGCTGCTCGTTAAGCAGCGCCTGCGCCTTCGCCAGCGCCTCATGGTCGCCCTGCTCCTGGAACGATTTGCGCAGGTTGCTATAGAGCTTGGCGGCCTTCTTGCCCATCTTCTTTACCGCCGCCTCGGCCTTCTCCTCGAAGCCCGGCTCACGACCGTAAAGATGGTTAAAGCGACGTGCCACCTCGCGGGTCAGCTCGACGTGTACCACCTGGTCCTCACCCACCGGTACCTGGGTGGCACGGTAGATCAGAATATCGGCACTCTGCAGCAACGGGTAACCGAGGAAGCCGTAGGTCGCCAGATCCTTCTCCTTGAGCTTCTCCTGCTGATCCTTATAGGTCGGCACACGCTCCAGCCAGCCCAGCGGGGTGCTCATGGAGAGCAGCAGATGCAACTCGGCGTGCTCCGGCACCATCGACTGCACGAACAGCTTGGCCGAACCGGGGTTAACCCCAGCCGCCAGCCAGTCGATCACCATCTCCCACACGCTCTCCTGAATGATCGCGGTGTTGTCATACTCGGTAGTCAACGCATGCCAGTCGGCGACGAAGAAAAAACAGTCGAACTCATGTTGCAGCTTGAGCCAGTTTTTCAGCACCCCGTGGTAGTGACCCAGGTGAAGTTTTCCCGTTGGGCGCATTCCTGAAAGAACACGCTGATTCTGTGCAGCCAGATTCAATTCATTTACCTTTTCTTAATATGTAAAACCAATTACTGAAGCCAGTAGAGAGTAGATTGCACCAATCACCGGCATAAACACTTTACCCCAGACACCGGTAAAAATGAGTGCCATGACAATAAACAGCCCATAGGGCTCAAGCTGATTGTAACGCCACGCCATAGGACCGGGGAGAAAACTGCTGACAACACGGCTACCATCCAGTGGTGGTATCGGCAACAGATTCAGCACCATCAACAGGATATTTACCAAGGCCCCTATCGCCCCCGAATAGATCAGAAACCGGGCGCCCTCCCAGCCGGAGTTGAGTATCGTGAAGCCCAGGCTACCAATCACCATCCATAGAATCGCCATCAGCAAATTGGATGCCGGCCCGGCAAGTGCCACCCACGCCATATCACGCCTGGGGTTACGCAAGTTCGCCTCGGTGATAGGCACTGGTTTGGCATAACCAATGGCAAAACCCAGTGTTATGATGAAAATCAAAGGCAGCAGTACCGTGCCAATCGGGTCAATATGCCGTATTGGATTTAGCGTGAGACGCCCCAGCATCTTAGCGGTGGGATCACCCAGGCGCATGGCCACCCAACCGTGTGCGACCTCATGCAGGGTAATGGCAAATAACACGGGAATAATAGAAACAGCAACCAGCTGTAGCGTACTTAAATTTTCCATCGGCGGATTATACCCGTTGTTGCCTACGGCTCGAAGGGGGCGGGATCGCCCAGTCCGCGACGCACCACCTGCGGCACTTCCTGGGTCAGGTCCACCACCGTAGACGGCTCCAGGCTGCCATAACCACCATCGATAATCAGATCCACCGCATGCTCCAGAGTCTGGCGGATCTCATAGGGATCGGTCTCAGGGATAGATTCACCGGGCAGGATCAGGGTTGAGCTCATCAACGGTTCACCCAACGCCTCCAGCAGGGCACCGGTGATGGCATTATCCGGCACCCGCATACCGATGGTCTTACGTTTACTTTGGATACGCCGCGGCACCTCACGGGTCGCCTGCATAATGAAGGTATAGGCGCCGGGTGTGACTGCCTTGAGCAGGCGGTACTGGGTGTTATCCACCTTGGCATAGGTGCTGATCTCTGCCAGATCACGACACACCAGCGTGAAGTTGTGCTTGTCATCGAGGCGACGGATGGCACAAATACGATCCAGTGCCTGTTTATCGCCGATATGGCAACCGAGCGCATAGCCCGAGTCGGTGGGATAGACGATCACCGCTCCCTGACGCACCAGCTCCACCGCCTGGTCGATAAGACGTTTTTGAGGGTTGTCGGGATGGATCTGAAAGAACTGGCTCATAATTTGACTCGTATTTTCAGGAGGCTGCACGACAGCCGCCGCATTCGCCCAACTGCCAGCCTTCCCAGATGGCCACACAGCCCTCGGGCAGGGTTTGCAGACGGCCCAGCTCTACCCAGGGGTTCTCCGGACCATGGAAGTCGGAGCCGGCGGAGGCCAGCAGCTTATGGTTCTTCGCCAGTTGCGCCATGCTGAAATTATCGCCACGGCTATGGCTACCGGAGACCACCTCCAACCCGGCGCCTCCGAGCTCGACAAACTCACCCAGCAGCTTGCGCCGCTTACTGGCGGTCATGGTGTAGCGAGCCGGATGGGCGATCACCACCTGCCCGCCTGCGCCATTAATCCAGCTTAGCGCCTCCTCCATGGTGGCCCAGTCACCCGGCACATAACCCGGTTTTCTGGGCTTGAGGAAGGACTTGAAGACCGCCCGCACCGACTCGGCATACCCATTTTCGGCAAGAAAGTGGGCAAAGTGGGTGCGACTGATGATGCGGCCATGGGCACGGGCCACCGCCCCTTCATAGGCTCCCTCGATACCGTGCCTGGCCAGCCGCCGCCCCATCTCCTCGGCGCGCCAGTTGCGATACTCACGCGAGCGGGCCAGTCCGGTCTGCAGCGGCTCATATTCGATGTCGATATTGAGACCGACCACATGAATCGTCTGCTTACCCCAGGTTACAGAGACCTCTACCCCGGGTACCAGGCAGATCCCCTCCTCAAGCGCGGCCTGCTGCGCCTCGACCAGGCCGCCGGTATCATCGTGATCGGTCAGCGCCAGCACATCCACCCCCGCCGTGGCGGCGCGCTGCACCAGCGCGGTCGGGCTCAGGGTACCGTCCGAGGCGAGTGAATGGCTGTGAAGGTCGTATCGTCTATGCATAG
>JBFFJV010000056.1:0-11531 GCA_041555695.1 Thiohalomonadaceae bacterium
CACTATGGACAACCCTGTCATATCAGAAATTAACTCAAATGATACCTGAGATCCTGTAGACTGGCCCTGTGAAGGGGGATCAATAAAAAGATATTAAACTCGACTTATCTTTACCCGGATATTAGTATCACATTGCTTTCTCAAAGATTCCCCCCATACTTAAAATGTCATAGAAACCCATAAAAAACATCTAATATACAGGGAGTTACAAACCTTTTATGAAAGCCACAAGTAAGATACTCCTGACCCTCCTGCTTTTCCTCACCAGCGGGCTGAACACCCTTCATGCAAACGAACTGCAGCCTGTTATTATCGGCTTTGACGGTGAATACGGGCTGAAGAACTCCACCTCAGCCCAGGCGATAGAACTTGGATTACGCGTTGCCATTGAAGAGGTCAATGCCGCCGGCGGTGTACTGGGCGGACGCCCGCTGGAACTGCAGATTAAGGACAACCGCTCGGTTCCCTCACGCGGTGTAGCCAACATTAAACAATTCGCCGCCGTTACTGACCTGGTGGCGGTAGTCGGTGGCCGCTTCAGTCCGGTGCAATTACAGCAGGTAGACCTGGTACATGAGCTAAAGCTCCCCCTGCTCAATGTGTGGGGTGCCGCCAACGGCATCACCGATCATGGCCATGAGCCAAGTTTCACCTTTCGCCTCTCACTCAAGGACGACTGGGCCGTACCGACCATGCTTAAACAGATAAAGAAGCAGGGAAAACAACGTATCGGCGTACTGCTGCCTAACTCAGGTTGGGGCAGAAGCAATAGAAATTCGCTGTCACAAACACTGCCCCTGTTCCCTGAGCAGCAGGTGGTTGACACGGTCTGGTACAATTTTGGCGAGCGCACCATGCTCCCCAAGTATCAGCAGCTTCTGGCCAAGGGGGTCGATATCATCCTGTTTGTCGGTAACGACAACGAAGGCTCCAGGCTGATGCGTGAGCTCGGCGAGAAACCGGATGTACCCAGAGTTCCCATCGTCTCGCACTGGGGCGTCACTGGCGGCCAAATGGTTGAGGCCAGCGGCACGGCACTGCAGGAAATGGATTTCAGCGTGGTTCAGACCTTCAGCTTCTTTAATGCCAGCGCCAAACCGCTTGCACGTTTCATGCAGGGTGCCGAGCGTATCGCTGGTATTCATAATATCGAACAGCTGAGCTCGCCGGTGGGAAGCGCCCATGCTTACGATATGCTGCATATACTGGCCAAGGCGGTTGATCGCGCCGGTTCAACCGACCGTATTGCCATACGCAAGGCCCTGGAATCAGGAATCCACCACAAAGGGCTGGTTCGGGATTACGCGCCGGCCTTCACTCCAGACAACCACAATGCCCTGTCGCCGCAGCAGACCTTTATGGCCCGTTTCCGTAAAGATGGCGTCATTGTGCCGCTGCAGTAACGCAACACCGCCAATGTCCCTCCCAACACTGTTCCGTTTTCTTCAGTCGCGCCGTCGGCTGAGCCTGACGGCACGCATCACGCTGACAAATGTTGCTGCGATATTTTGTATCATCGGCACAATGGCCGCCGTCTCATACCTGGAGCTGCGCACGATGACACTAAATGTTGCGGAGCAGACGCTGTCGCTACAGGCCAAGGGGCTTGCCAGTGACCTCGAAAACCGGCTGCAACTGATAGCTGAAAACATTGAGGTCCTGGCACAGAACAGCCTCGTCTCCAACGCCCTGGTCGATGACCTGGGACGTGATGTCTATCTCAAGGAGTTCCTCAAAGGCTTCTCCACCATAGAGGGGTTCGATGTCGCCGTCTATATGACGGATTTCAGTGGCGAGCCACTGGCAAGCAACCAACTGGATGATCACTTCCCCCTCCCCCGCCAGCAGGTCATCAATGCCGTAGAAAAGGCATCCAGTCAGTTCAAGATTCTTCGTCACGACGATGAACTGCTGGCACTATTCATAGAGCCCATCATCTACGTCAACACGGGGACAGCAGAGGGTGCCCTGATCTATACCGTTATCCTTTCACAGTGGACAGCCATTGATCGGGTACAGCGCATCATTCAGGAGACCCCCTGGCTATCCAGCCTGATAATCGACTCAGGAGAGATATCAGCGCCGCAACGCACAGAGACAGGCAGCAACGGCTCTCCCTGGGTAAAAACCGTGATTCACAATCCAAGCCAGGCACCCACCGAGATATCGATACTCCTTCAGGCAAAACCCGAACTGGTGCAGACCCCACTGAAGCGCCTGCTGCAGACTTCAACGACGATGGGCATCATCACCTTCATTGTTGGCACACTGGCGGTGATACTGCTGATACGCAGCCAGACACGCAAACTGGTGAGACTGCGCCAGGAGAGTGAGCAGCTCACTGACGACATCGGCAAGCAGATTGAGTTCACCGATGAGCAGCGTGACGAAGTGGACGAGCTGGCCGCCTCATTTAACACGCTATTGCACAAACTGCATACCGCCTATCATCAACTCGAAGAGCAATCGGAACAACGTCTGCAAAAGAGTGAAGAGTGGTTCAAGACGATTATCAACAACACTACCGATGCCATCCTTACCTTCCGTACGAACGGGGAGATCACACTGGTCAACCCGGCAGCTAAGGCGCTTTTTGGCCGTAAGGAGGCGGACTTAATCGGAAGCAATATTGTGGCATTAATAGCTGAAGGAGCCCAGTTCACACCAGGCGCACAGGACAGGCTGCAGGAGCTCACAGGAATCCGTAATGGCATACATGAATTCCCGCTGGAGATGAGCACATCCGACATAAATATTGATGGCGAAACGGGTTTTATCGCCATCGTTCGTGACATCACCGACAGAAAGCAGCATGAGCAGGAATTATCCGATGCACGAACTCATGCCGAAGAGGCCAATCGAGCAAAATCGGAGTTTCTGGCTAACATGAGTCACGAGATCCGTACCCCGATGAACGCCATTATCGGCATGTCGCACCTCGCACTCAAAACCGAGCTCGACAACAAACAGCGCAACTACATTGAGAAAGTCTACAGCTCAGCCGAGGGACTCCTTGGCATCATTAACGATATTCTCGACTTCTCCAAAATCGAATCGGGTAACCTGGCCCTCGAGGCGGAGAGTTTCCGCCTCGCCGATGTCATCGCCAGCGTGCGCCAGCTGATCGAACTTCGGGCCAGTGAGAAGGGCATTCACCTGGAATTTGATTCCAGTAAGCAAATCCCCCCGGTGCTGGTGGGCGACAGCCTGCGCCTCAGTCAGATCCTGCTCAACCTGTGTAACAACGCGGTCAAATTCACCGGTCGCTCGGGCGAGATCATCGTCACAGTGACACCACAGCTAGTAGATGGCGAACAGGTAATACTGCATTTCTCGGTGCGCGACAACGGCATTGGCATGTCGAGCGAACAGGTCAAACACCTGTTCCATGAATTCAGCCAGGCCGACACCTCCATTACGCGAAAATTTGGCGGCACCGGACTCGGACTGGCTATATCAAAACGGCTTACCGCCCTGATGGGGGGGGAGATCTGGGTGGAGAGCAGCCCCGACAGTGGTAGTACTTTCCACTTTACCGTCAAACTGCCCTACCTGGAGGATACCGGGAGCTTAATGCACTACTCAGCGAGTGAGGCTGATCTAAAGTCCTCCAGGGCAATTGAGAAACTGCGCGGCAGCAAGGTGCTGCTGGTAGAGGACAACGAAATCAACCAGGAACTGACCATTGAACTTCTCTCCAGCCATGGTATTGATGTGGTGTTGGCTGAAAATGGCAGGGAGGCCCTTGAGCTGCTGAAAGAGAACCGTTTCGATGGTGTATTAATGGACCACATGATGCCGGTAATGGATGGCTATACGGCAACACGCAGGATCCGTGAGCAACCCCAGCTACGGTCCCTGCCCATTATCGCGATGACGGCCAGCGCGATGGCCGGAGACCGGGAAAAGGCCATGGCAACCGGCATGAACGACCACATCACCAAGCCGGTGAACGTCAACGAGATGTTTATCACCATGGCAAAGTGGATCACCCCCAGTGCTAAACAGCGACCACAAACCTCAGCGGCCGGCACAAGCTCGACGACCGTAACAACCGAAGAGCCGCTACCAGAACTGCCCGGCATCGATACCGAGTTCGGCCTGACTATCACCGCCAACCATGTGGGTATCTACCGCCGCGCCCTGATCTCCTTTCTCGACAGTAAACAGCAGTTCGAACAGGAGTTTCGTGCAGCACAGGCAGATAACGATCAGGAACTCACCACCCGGATGGCCCATAGCCTCAAGGGAACGGCGGCAACCCTGGGGATCAAGGGGGTCGCAACTGCAGCTGAAACGCTGGAGACGGCATGCCGGTCAGGTGAGGAGGATATCGAAACGCAACTGCTCGCCGTAGTTAAACAACTAGAACCCGTTCTGCGCTCGCTGCAAGTACTCAAGGCAACATAAGAAGCGAAACCACCGTAACAAGGAAACACCCTCGCTGCAGGGTCTGGTAGTGAATGAAGCGTTGAGGTGATAGCTGTCGCAGCTCTTCGGCGGCAGCATCCTGGCTGAGAAGATAGCGCTCGGCTGAGCGCGCCGCCAGGCCTCGTGATCATGTATCAAAACAGACAGCGAAATATCTACCACCTCTAGTAAATACTCGGCCTTATGCCCTCCACTGTGCTAACGTTTTCCTATGGAGCGAAAAACAGAAAAGAGCAACGAACACCTGCAACTAAGGCGCATCGCCATTGATACCTATAAGGAGAACGTGGCCTACATGCACCGCGACTGCGAGTTTTATCGTGTCGAGGGCTTTCAGGCGCTCACCAAGGTGGTGATCTCCGCCAACGGTAATCGCATCTACGCGGTACTCAACGTGGTGGATGATCAGAGTATTGTCGACCTGTGTGAGGTAGGTCTCTCTGAGCAGGCCTTCGAACAGCTGGGGCTGGCCGAGGGCGAGCGGGTACGGGTAGCGCAGGCCGAGCCGCCACCGTCGATGGATGCGGTGCGGCGCAAGATCGGTGGAGAACGCCTGACGCTGGCCGACTTTGAGGCTATCACTCGCGATATCGTACGTAATCGCTACTCAAAAATGGAGATGGCGGCCTTTCTCGTCGCCTCGGGGCAGACCGGGCTGGATCGCGAAGAGATCCTGCACCTGACCCATGCGATGACCGACTCCGGTGAACGCCTCGACTGGCACGAACCGCTGGTGGTGGATAAGCACTGCATCGGTGGCATCCCCGGCAACCGTACCACCATGCTGGTGGTGCCCATCGTGGCCGCCCACGGCATGCTAATGGCCAAGACATCAAGCCGCGCCATCACCTCCCCCGCCGGTACGGCCGATACGATGGAGGTATTGTGTAAGGTCGATTTAAGTCCCGACCAGCTGCACTCTATCGTGCGTAAAGAACGCGCCTGCCTCGCCTGGGGGGGAAATGCGCGGCTGGCCCCTGCTGACGATATCCTGATCTCGGTGGAGCGTCCGCTGGGTATCGACTCGCAGGGCCAGATGGTCGCCTCAATCCTCTCCAAAAAACTGGCTGCCGGCTCCACTCACCTGTTGATCGACATCCCGGTCGGCCCCACCGCCAAGGTTCGCCACATGCAGGAGGCGCTGCAACTGCGCAAACTGTTTGAATTTGTCGGCGATCGCATGGGGCTCCATCTGGAGGTGATCATCACCGATGGGGCACAACCGGTCGGCCACGGTATTGGCCCCGTACTCGAAGCGCGTGATGTGATGGCGGTACTACGCAATGAGGATAATGCCCCCTCTGATCTGCGGCAGAAGGCACTGCGCCTGGCCGGACGGATCCTCGAATTCGATCCCGACGTACGCGGCGGTTACGGCTACAGCATCGCCCGCGATATTCTCGACTCGGGCCGCGCCCTGAAAAAGATGGAGGCGATCATTACCGCACAGGGGGCACAGAGCGAGTCACCCATCATCGGCGCGCTCAACTACGAGGTGTGTGCCGAGCGCTCCGGAATTGTCGTTGAGATCGACAATTTCCACCTCGCCCGTGTGGCACGGCTGGCCGGTGCCCCTATCGACAAGGGGGCGGGGGTGGACCTGCTGAAAAAACTGGGCGAGGTGGTGGAACAGGGTGAGGCCCTCTACCGGGTGCACGCCGAGTACCAATCCGATTACAACTTTGCCAAAACAATGACCGATAAGGGCAGCGGCTACCGCATCGGTGAGGCGGCAGAGATCAGTAAGACCTATATGGAATTTTGAATATGTTATTACTCGGGTTTGCCGACTACCAACCCCAGGGCGAGGCCTTAGCGCAGGAGCTGGGAGTCGATTTTGCACTGGTCGATGTGCACCGTTTTCCCGATGGCGAGAGCAAGGTGACGCTACCGGCGCAACTGCCCGAGGAGGTTATTCTTTGTCGCAGCCTCGATCACCCCAACAATAAATTAATCGAACTGCTGCTCACGGCAAAGAGCGCCCGCCAACTCGGAGCCCGCCGCATCACCCTGGTCGCCCCCTACCTCTGCTACATGCGCCAGGATATCGCCTTTCATCCCGGCGAGGTGGTAAGCCAGCAGGTTATTGGCGAGTTTCTCGCCGGACTGTTTGACCGGGTGCTCACCGTCGACCCGCACCTGCATCGCATTAATCATCTGTCACAGGCGCTACCGAACACCCAGGCAATAAGCCTGCAAAGCGCCGCGCTAATGGGGGGGTTCCTTGCCGCCAAAACCAAACGCCCGCTGCTGGTCGGGCCGGATGGCGAATCGGAGCAATGGGTACGGGGCATCGCCGAACCAACGGGGCTGGATTATGCCATTGCCACCAAGGAACGGTTGGGGGATCGTGAGGTGGAGATCAAACTGCCTGCTCACGACTATCAGCAACATGAAGTGATCCTGGTCGACGACATGATCAGCACGGGGCGCACCCTGATTAATGTCACCCGCCAATTGAAAAAACAGGGGGCCGAAACCATCCACTGTCTGGTCACCCACGCCCTGTTCGCCGATGATGTTACACAGGCACTACGGGAAGCCGGCATTACAAACATATGGAGCTGCGACAGTATCGCGCATGCCAGTAATGCCATTGCCCTGGCCCCCCTTTTAGCGTCGGCATTACAGGAGTAACACGGTGGCAACACCCTCGCGCCAGAAGATTTTTCTGTTTCTCTTCGTCGTCGCGTTTCTCGTTGCCTTTATTCAGGTTGGTCTGCTCAGCATCGCCTTTCACAAGTTGGGGCTATCGCCCAACGCCGCTTACCTGCTACTCATCACTTCACTTTTCGGCAGCGTGATCAACCTGCCGCTGTTTCGCATGCGCAGCCAGCGCAACGAAGAGATACCGCCGCCTCCCCGGCTCTTTCCCATCCTGCCAACACTGCAAAGCAGTACCCATACCCTGGTGGCAGTGAATATGGGCGGCTGTCTCATCCCCATCATCTTCTCGCTCTACCTGCTCAACAACACCGAGGTAACACTGTTGCAGGCAATACAGGCCATCGCCTTTGTTACCCTGTTGAGCTACCTGTTCAGCCGCCCGATTCACGGTCTCGGTATCGGCATGCCGATACTGGTGGCGCCGCTGAGCGCCGCACTCATCGCGGTCAGTATTAACCCGCAGGCCAGTGCACCACTGGCCTACATCGGCGGCACCATGGGCGTGTTATTCGGAGCGGATATATTGCGGCTTAAGGACATTAGCCGGATGGGCCCGCCCTTCGCCGCCATCGGCGGGGCCGGAACCTTTGATGGGATCTTTATCACCGGTATTGTTGCGGTGCTACTGGCCTAGTCGAACATCCGGACTGAGACGACAGAAAGCAAGTGTGATTCAGCCACCACGGCCTCGCGCAGCCCTTTTCCGCTAATCGCTTAGCTTATGGCCGATAAACCAGATTGAGAAATGTCACCGGGGCATCTGAACGCTCAAGCAGTTCGAGACGCGCGGCAAGGCCCGGGGAAACGGTATACACCACACCGAACGCCCCCATCCCCCCCTCACTATCCCCGCCCTCAACACCCAGGCGTAGCAACAGCTCCAGCTCGCTGTTGAGGCGATAACTGAGGGCGGGGGCTACCCAGTAACTATCAAGCTCGTAGTCGCTAACATCCACATAACCCACCTCCAGATCGAGACGAAAGCGCGGCGCATCCTCCAGCCCGTGAGGCCGTTGCAATGGATAGCCGAGAAAATATTGCAGCGCCGTCGGACTCTCACTCGCCTGTGCGACCGAGGCATTGCCAAAACCCGCACCGAAATAGAGTTTTCTTGCATCGAGAGATTCAGCCCAAACAGCGGGGGCACACAGCAGCGTAAGCAGGAAACTTAACTTTTTCATTCTCTCTCCAAACGGGTTTCGTCACCATGCCGCCAATGCTACCCTAGCCGGCCGAAACTGTTAACCGACACGACTCATGCAGGAAAAATCGATTCTTATCACCGGCTGCTCCAGCGGCATCGGTCTCTGTGTTGCCGAGGGGCTGAAGGCTCGTGGCTATCGCGTCTTTGCCACGGCCCGCAACAGTGAGGATGTCTCCATGCTAACGCAGCAAGGACTGGAAGCACTGCAGCTGGATCTGACAGACAGCGACTCTATTAACAGCGCGCTAAACGAGATACTGCAGCGTAGCGGCGGCACACTCTATGCGCTGTTTAACAACGGTGCCTATGGCCAGCCCGGCGCAGTGGAGGATCTGAGCCGCGAGGTGTTACGCGAGCAGTTCGAAACCAATGTCTTTGGCACCCATGAGCTAACCTGTAAGGTGCTGCCGGTGATGCGCAAACAGGGCTATGGACGCATCATCCAGAACAGCTCGGTGCTGGGTATTATCAGCCTGCCGTTTCGCGGCGCCTACAATAGCAGCAAGTATGCACTGGAGGGGCTGAGCGATACCCTGCGGCTGGAGCTGCACGGCAGTGGCATTCATATCTCCCTGGTCGAGCCCGGTCCCATCACCAGTCGATTTCGTGCCAACGCCTTCGCCAAATACCAGCAGAACATCGACAAGCAGAGCAGTTTCTTCCGTGAGACCTATGAGCGCATGGAGAACCGCCTGACCAGGGAGGGGCCTGCCGCCCCCTTCACCCTGCCTCCCGAGGCGGTACTGAAGCGGGTGATCCACGCCCTGGAAGCCAAACGGCCACGCGCCCGTTACTACGTCACCTTCCCCACCTACCTCTTCGGTACCCTTAAACGCCTGCTGCCAGCACGCGGAGTCGACTGGGTATTACGCAAAGTATCGAGTGGTGAGAACCGTTAATCCCTTCCAATCTAATTTATATCGTTGTAGAAAATGCCTTTTCAAAAAATTCTAAGCACCATCGCCTGCACCCTCTTCGCCAGCGGTGCTCACGCCATCGTCAATATGGAAGACCTGCATACCGGTGAACCTCAAGAGGGCTTCAGTGGGCAGGTAGAGCTATCCCTTAATAACAGCTCGGGTAACACCGACAAACAGGCGTACAGCCTCGGTTCGCGCCTGCAGTGGCATCAGGCACAGCTCACCAACTACCTGTTGCTCAGCGGCAGCTACGCGGAGAGCAACGGCGTGAAAGACACCGAAAAGGGATTCCTGCATGCCCGTCACATGCACGGGCTAAGCCCCCTGGTCACGGCAGAGGCCTATGCGCAGACCGAATACGACAAATTTGCCCGTCTCGAATTTCGCGGACTGCTGGGTGGCGGTGCCCGTTTCACTCTGTTACCACGGGCGCAGAAGGGGGAGGCCTATCTGGGGCTCGGTGCCTACTATAGTGAGGAGCGCATAGATGAGAACTTCGCCGATGGCGGCAGTGAAACCCTGTGGCGCGCCAACAGCTATCTGGTGCTCAAGTACCAGGCCAGTGACAACACCACCCTGATCAGCACCACCTACTATCAACCGGCAGTAAAAGAGACCGGCGATTACCGGGCGATGGAGCAGGCGGCGATGAAGGTCAAAATAAGCGACATGCTGTCGCTGGTGATCGCCGTCGACTACCGCCTGGACAGCCGTCCACCCATCAGTGTGGAAAAAGAGGATGTAAACTACAGCACCAGTCTGTCGCTGGAGTTTTGATTTTACGCCGCTACACCTGCAGGTCGCGCGACAGCATCGCCTCAAGTTCGGTATAACAGTCGGCAGTCGGCACGATACCGTAAAGCAGCAGGCGTGGCGGGAGTTGATTAAGTGCGCGGGCCAGTTGCAGAGTCTCGGCCACGCCGAAGTGGTGCGAGGAGATGGCTGACGCTCCTGCCAGCAATGCATCCGGGTCGATACGCACGGCACCGCGGTGCTCAGTACTATCCAGCGCATCAATAAGGCACACCGTCTGCACGCCATCAAAGTAGTGCAATAGTGTTGCACCGGGGCGCTCCAGCACCAGCCATTCAATGTCATCACGTGCTCGCCACGATGCCTCATGGCGCAACCTTGCGACCAGCTGTAACCCGGCTTCATCACCCGATACCGGCGAGCCGACACCGATGATACGCACAGACTTAGTCGCGACTGACATCAAGCTTCAAAAAATGGGTGGCACAGGAGATACAGGGGTCGTAGTTGCGGATCACCTGCTCACCCAATAACTTCAGCGCCTCATCCGAGGCATCAAGACCATGCGCCTCAAGACTATTTTTCAGATCCTCTTCGATACGTGCCTGATTCTGACTGGTCGGCGGGGTGATGGTTGCACTGATTACCTTACCCTCATCATCCAGTTCGTAACGATGCCAGAGGATGCCGCGCGGTGCCTCGGTGCAGCCAAAACCAACACCGGCACGAGGCGCGACTTCGACAAAGGGCTGCACTGCCGGCTGGTAGGTTTCGAGAATACGGATCGCCTCAAGCAGGGCGAAGTGAAGCTCCGCCGCGCGGGCCAGGGCACTGTGAAACATATTGCGACTGGGAAAAGAGATCCCTGTTGCCGCAAGGTTATCACGTACCGTTTGCGGCAACTGCGCGTAGTTAAGATTCAGTCGTGCCAGCGGTCCGACCAGATATGGGGAGCCTTCTTTTTCCCCGGTATAACCACCGGAAAAGTAGTGGGCATGTAGGGCGGTGGAATGGGCGACATGCGACTCCCGGAAATAGTCGTGATACTGCGCGATATCAATATCAAGACCATCGCTGGTAACAATGCGCCCTTCATTGAACGGGTATTCATCGGGGTGGTGCAGCGCCACCGAGATAAACGCCTGTTGATCATCGGGCAGTTGCAGGGCTCCGACCCAGCGCACCAGCGCCTCGGCATCGGCCAGCGCCTCGCGACACTCGGCAAGTAACGCCTCCATTTCACTCTTTTGCGGGGCGTGATAAAAACCACCGACACGCACCCCTACCGGGTGTACCGAGCGGCCACCGATGGTGCGCAAAATTTTGTTGCCGAGGGCCTGCAATTTGAGACCCCGCCTGACCTCTGCCGGATACTTGCTCGCCATCTCTATGGCGCTGTTAAAACCGAGAAAATCGGGGGCCGCAAGCAGGTGAATATGCAGGGCATGAGACTCCAGCCACTCACCGCAATAGAAGAGGCGACGCATCTCCCGCACCCATGGGCCAGGAGTCGCGTTAAAGATCGACTCGATAGCATGGCTGGCACTCATCTGGTA
>JBFFJV010000057.1:0-11529 GCA_041555695.1 Thiohalomonadaceae bacterium
AGGAATCCTTCAGGCGTGATCTCATCGCGATGCTCGGTCCCCTTCTGCTCGATGCAGCCGAAGCCTGCCCCAATCTCGATGCCCTTTACCGCATTGATGCTCATCAGGGCGTGGGCGAGGTCGGCGTCGATGCGGTCAAAGATCGGCTCGCCGAGACCGGGGGGAACTCCCTCCGCCACCACATTAACCTTGGCACCGATGGAGTTGCCCTCCTTGCGCAGGGCGTCCATGTAGGCCTCCATCTCGGCGACCTTGGCGGCATCCGGGCAGAAGAAGGCGTTGTTGCCGACCTCGTTCCAGTCGAAGTTCTCGATCTTGATCGGGCCTAGCTGGGAGAGATAACCGCGAATGGTGATCCCCTTGCTGGCGAGGTATTTCTTGGCGATACCACCGGCGGCCACACGCATTGCGGTCTCACGCGCGGAGGAGCGCCCTCCCCCGCGGTAATCACGCAGGCCGTACTTCTGCTGATAGGTGTAATCGGCGTGGCCGGGACGGAAGGTCTCGGCAATGTTGGAGTAGTCCTTGGAACGCTGGTCGGTATTCTCAATCAGCAGGCCGATAGGGGTACCGGTAGTCCTGCCTTCGAACACACCGGAGAGGATCTTCACCTGATCGGCCTCGCGGCGCTGGGTGGTGTGGCGTGAGGTACCGGGTTTACGACGGTCAAGATCGGCCTGTAGATCGGCCTCGCTCAGCTCCAGGCCGGGCGGGCAGCCATCGACAATGGCCCCGAGGGCGGGACCATGGGACTCACCAAAGGTGGTGACCGTAAAGAGTTTTCCGAAGCTGTTTCCTGACATAGCGGCCATTGTAACGGGTTGGTCGGGTCGCATCGCGACGCCGGGTTAGACTCTGCACACCTGACACTATCTCTCAAGTATGTGTATGATGGGCTGATAATAACAGAGACCATCGCTAACAGGGATAAAAAAAGCGTGTCGTATCAGCAACGTACCAACAAAGGAGATGGCCGTTTACTTCAAGCGGCCGGTTTCGCCGCGGTTCTAGTTTTAATGACCTTGCTAACCCTGGTCGGCCTGATGAAAATGGCCGATATCAATCAGCGCCTGGAACTCATCGTTCACCAGCACAACGCCAAGGCAGCGCTGGTCAAACTCATGCGCCTCAATGCCCGCGAGCGGGTCTTCACCATTCAGAGCATGATGCTCATTGATGATCCCTTCGAGCAGGATGAAGCGGCACTGGACATTGATGAGCTGGGAGCCAACTTCACCTCCGCGCGGCAACAACTCATGGCAATGCCTCTCAATGCGCATGAGCGGGCAATGCTCGACATCCAGAGCAAGTGGGCACAGCAGGCCGTGCCCCTGCAACGCGAGGCGGTCACCCTGATCATCGGCGGCAAGCGTGAGCAGGCGCAGGTGTTATTGCGCGAACAGGTGATCCCCACCCAGCAGAAGGTACTCGCCACCCTGGCACAACTGGAGGCAAGCCAGGAGGCGGCTATCGAGAATACCTTTAAGGAAGCGGTTGCCACCCACCACCAGGCACGTATCCAGATCATTATCCTTTGCGGGATCGCAGCGGCACTTGGTGTGCTAATCGCCCTGTTCACCATCCACCGTAGTCGTATCAGTGCCCAGCAGCTGTTTAGGGAAAAAGAGCGTGCCCTGGTCACCCTGCACGCTATCGGCGACGGGGTAATTACTGCCGATGCCCGGGGCAGCATTGATTATATGAATCCGGTCGCTGAACAGCTCACAGGCTGGCGTAGCGGTAGCGTGCTGGGAAAAGCGCTGCTCGACATATTCCGTATCGTTGAAGGCGAAGAGTCTCACCCCATCTACACAGATCTGAATCAGCTACTGACACAGAGCAACAATGACGGCCCCTTACACCAGAGCATGCTGCTTGATGCCAATCACGAAAGCACCGCCATTGCGTTTACCGCCTCGGCAATCTACGACGATGAGCACCGGCTGGCAGGCATCGTCGTCACCTTCCGCGATGTCAGTGAGATTCGTGCGCTAGCGGACCACCTCTCCCATCAGGCACGCCACGACCCGCTCACCAACCTGGTCAACCGTCGGGAGTTTGAGTTAAGGCTGGAACAGGCATTGATGCGTGCCCACCATGAAAATCAACAACACGCTCTATGCTTCCTCGATCTGGACCGTTTCAAGATCGTCAATGACACTTGTGGTCACGCCGCCGGGGATGAGCTGCTGATTCAGCTCGTCTCACGTCTAAAGCAACAGGTGCGCAACAACGACCTGCTGGCCCGCCTGGGTGGTGACGAATTTGGCCTGCTACTGGAAAATTGTCCGCTGGAGAAGGCCAACGCCATTGCCGAGGAAATTCGCAGCACCGTCAACAACTTCGTCTTTGTCTGGGAGAAGCAAAGCTTTAATGTCGGGGTAAGCATCGGCATGGTGATGATCGATGCCGCTAGCGGTACCCTGACGGAGGTCATCGCCATGGCAGATGCCGCCTGCTACTCCGCCAAGGATGGGGGCCGCAACCGGGTCCACCTCTACACCAGAAACGAAAGTAACGCCCCCAGCGAGGAGAAGGCCCCGTGGGCCGAACGCCTACAGGCTGCACTGCAGGACGACAGCTTCGCCCTCTATTGCCAGAGCATTATCGCAGTCAACCCGCTACGCGAGCAGTTACACCTGTGCGAGCTGCAACTTCGCTTTAAGGATGAACAGGGACAGCAGATCCCACCAATGGCCTTCATCCCGACCGCTGAGCGCCACAATCTGATGCCTGCCATCGACCGCTGGGTATTGCGTCACACCTGCCAGCTGATTCAGCTCGTCAATGATCCCTCTGCCACTTACTGCCTCAATCTTTCACTACAGACGGTGAATGATGAGCAGTTCCTTCCCGCAGTAGAAACGATGTTGCACAGCTACAAGGTAGAGCCGCAGCAAATCTGTTTTGAGATCGCCGAGAGCCATGCGGTGAGCGATCTGCAAAAGGTTGGCGACTTCGTACGCCGGCTCAGGGAGATCGGATGCCGTAGTGCCCTGGATGATGTTGGCCGCAGTATCGGTAGCTACGATTACCTGAAAGACCTGCCGGTGGACTTTATCAAGATCGACGGTCACCTTGTCGGCGGCGTAGTACACAGCACGATTAATAGCGTACAGGTAAAGGCCATCACACAAATCGCTCACCTGCTGGGAATTTGTGTTATCGCCGAAATGGTTGAGGATCACAACACCCTCAAACTACTGGGAGGCCTGGGCATCAACTATGCTCAGGGTTTTGGCATCGCCAAGCCACGTCCGGTAGCAGAGCTAAAGACGGTACTGGCTACCGCTGCCGAGTCGGCAACGGTGACAGGGAATTAAGAGTGATTAAATAACCTTGGAGAAGCGCTGGTTCTGCTTCTCGCGCAGATAACGGTCGAAGACCATACAGATATTACGAATGAGTAACTTGCCGGCAGGCTGCACCTCAATACTCCCAGCCGCCAGTTTCAACAGACCATCCTCCTGCATCCCCTCCAGGTCCTTTAGCTCATTAGCAAAGTACTCATTGAAGTTAATGCCGTGCTCCTGCTCTACGGAAGCCTTGTCCAGTACAAAGTTACAGATCAGGCGGGTGATCACATCGCGGCGTAGCTTGTCATCCTTGTCCAGATCAACACCGCGGAAAACGGCCAGCCTGTCCGCATCAATCGCAGCGTAGTACTCATCCAGTCCCTTCAGGTTCTGAGCATAGGAGTCACCCACCATACCGATAGAGGTGGCGCCAATGCCGATAAGGTCACACTCGGAGTGGGTGGAGTAACCCTGGAAATTACGGTAGAGGCCACCCTCGCGCTGTGCCACCGCCAGCTCATCATCCGGCTTGGCAAAGTGGTCCATCCCGATGTAGACATAACCGGCTGAGGTCAGCTTCTCAATCGACATCTGCAGAATATCGAGCTTCATCTGCGGCGCGGGTAGATCGTCCTCATTAATACGGTGCTGCGGCTTGAAGATCTCCGGCAGATGGGCGTAATTAAATACGGTGAGACGATCCGGGTCGATCTCCAGCACACGGTCCAGGGTACGGCTAAAACTCTCAACCGTCTGGAACGGCAGACCATAAATCAGGTCGAGGGAGATCGAGCGGAAGCCTTCACGTCGAGCGGTCTCCAGTACGCCGATGGTCTGCGCCTCGGTCTGCACGCGGTTAACCGCGATCTGCACCTTCTCATCGAAGTCCTGCAGTCCCAGACTCATGCGATTAAAACCAATCTCACGCAACACGGCGATGGTGTCGGTCTTGACCTCACGCGGGTCGATCTCAATCGAGTACTCCCCCGTGTCATCGTCGTGCAGTTTGAAACACTCACGGGTCTTGTTCATTAGCGCACGCATCTCATCGTGACTAATAAAGGTCGGGGTACCGCCGCCCCAGTGTAACTGGTCAACGATACGCCCACTGTCGAACAGTGCGCTCTGCAACTCCAGCTCACGATGTACCCGCTGCAGATAAGGGGCCGCCCTGGAGCGGTCTTTGGTCGCGACCTTATTACATCCGCAGTAGAAGCAGACGGTGTCGCAAAAAGGGATGTGAAAATAGAGCGACAGCGGGCCACCCGCCGCATTGCTCTGTGCCGCATGGCGCTGGTATTCCGCCTCACCAAAACCATCGTGAAACTGTACCGCAGTCGGGTAGGAGGTATAGCGCGGCCCGGACTTGTCGTAACGCTTGATCAACTCCAGGTCGAAAATAATATTCTGCTGTTTCATAGTGACTCC
The DNA here is from genome assembly GCA_041555695.1 of Thiohalomonadaceae bacterium. Lineage (GTDB taxonomy): Bacteria > Pseudomonadota > Gammaproteobacteria > Thiohalomonadales > Thiohalomonadaceae > JAPHSX01. The sequence continues at coordinate 4,725 of JBFFJV010000057.1, forward strand.
GCGCAATTACTCTTCAGACTCGATATTGAGGCCGTAACGATGGGTTTGGTTAATCGCAACGAGTAGCTGTGCAAAGGGGAGCTGCGAGCTAAGACGATTGGCGACTTCCATAAAGGGCAGATCCTTGTTCTCAAACTCATAACTGCCATCAGCCATGCTTTGGCGTATCGCCTTGGCCGACTCAAGCAGCGGGCTCAGTACTTTTAACTGTTCGCCCGGATCATCCATATCGAACTCCAGGCAGGCGATAAATTCATCTATCTCAACGACAGCTTGATCTACCAGCCGCACGTACTCTTCTACGGTTTTTGCTCTCATATCAACCATGGATTAATTCACTCTTCTAATCGTTTTACTGTGATTCAGCCCATTATAGCGGGACGGACCAGCCTGAACAGCTGGTGATGCTGGCGTATCTGCTCGGCGGTCAGCAGGAATACCCCCTCCCCGCCGCGCTCAAACTCCAGCCAGATAAACTCCACCTCAGGCAGTAGCTCCTCCAGCGCCTCACGACTATTACCCACCTCTACCACCAGAATGCCATCGGCCTCCAGATGGAACATCGCCTGATAGAGAATAATAAAGACCAGGTCCAGGCCATCATCTCCCGCCTCCAGCGCCATTCGCGGCTCATGGCGGAACTCCGCCGGTAAATCCGCCATATCCTGTGCATCCACATAGGGCGGATTGGTCACGATGATGTCGTACTTCTGCCCCTGCAGGTTGCTGAAGAGATCGGACTCTACCGCACGTACCTGCTCCTGCAAGCCAAAATCATGAATATTACGCTGTGCCACCGCCAGGGCATCGGGTGAAATATCTGCCGCATCCACCAGCGCCTCGGGAAAGGCCGCAGCACAGGCGATGGCAATACAGGCGCTACCGGTACACAGGTCCAGAATGTGACTTACCTGCTCCAGCCTGGCCCAGGGCTGAAACTGCGCTTCTATTAATTCGGCAACCGGTGAACGCGGGATCAGCACCCGCTCATCCACATAAAAGGGCATGCCGGCAAACCATGCCTCATGGGTGAGGTAGGGGGCGGGAATGCGCTCATCCACCCGACGCATCAGGATGGAGGCCACCCGCTTGCGCTCAGTCTCGGTAAGACGGCTGTCCAGGTAGCTGTCGTGAATCTGCGGTGGCAGGTTGAGGGTGTGCAGCACCAGATAGCTGGCCTCATCCTTGGAGTTGTCGGTACCGTGGCCAAAAAAGAGTTCGGCCTCGTTAAAACGGCTCATACCCCAGCGAATAAAATCACGTATGGTGGCCAGCTCGCGAATAGCCTGAATACGATCCATAACTATTTCCCCTCTGGGCGCTTGGCGTGCCTGGGACGAAAGGCCTTGCAGAAGCTCTCATCGGTCTCCAGGTAGGGGCCGTCAATCAAATCTACGCAATAAGGTACCGCCGGGAACACGGCATTCAGGCAGTCATCGATGGCCGAAGGCTTGCCCGGCAGGTTGATGATCAGGGTGTTAGCACGAATTCCCGCGGTCTGACGCGAAAGGATCGCGGTGGGCACAAACTTCAGCGACTCCTGGCGCATCAGCTCACCAAAACCGGGCATCATCTTCTGGCACACCGCCTCGGTCGCCTCAGGTACCACATCACGCAAAGCCGGACCGGTGCTGCCGGTGGTGACCACCAGACAGCAGCCCTCCTCATCACACAGAGCCTTCAGAACGGCCTCAATTTGCTCCTGCTCATCAGGGATCAGACGCGAAACGGCCTCCCAGGGAGAGCTAAGCGCCTTGTCCATCCACGCCTGCATCGCCGGCCCCCCCAGGTCCTCATACTCACCACTACTGGCCCGATCCGAGACCGTCACAAAACCGATTCGTGCTGTTGCTGACATCTTAACTGACCATTCAGAATTCAAAGAGCGCATAGTATACGCGGCTTGCCTCTACTTTGCCTCGCCGGGGAGGTATAGACACATGATAACCAGGGGAATCTTCCCCTCCCCCCCCTCCATGCAGTGGTGCTACCATGGACAACAGACTCACAATAACGACATACACAGGAAAGCCGCTTGAAGAAGCATCACGGCAGTTTTGACAAAGGACATATCATCATGGCACTGGGGTTTGTCTCGATCCTGCTGTTGATGGCACTGCTCACCAACCACGCCATGGACCGCGTGGAGGAGCTCAACAATCAGCTACAGCGGGTGGTGAAACAGTACAACCACAAGGGCGCCCTGCTCAAAACCATGCATCGCGCCGCGCGCGAGCGCATCTTCACCATCCACCACATGCTGCTTATCAACGATCTCTTCGAGCAGGATGAGGATGCCTTGCTAATCGGCGAATACGGCACCCAGTTCACCCACGCCAGAGAACAGCTACTCACACTCCCGCTGAGTCACCACGAACGCCAGCTGCTGGAACGCCAGGGTGTGTTGGCCCGGCATGCCGTACCGCTACAGCGAGAGGCGGTCAGTAATATCATCTCCGGTGATACGGGGACTGCGCGCCAGCAACTCCTTGAGGAGGTAATTCCGACTCAACACAAGGTTCTGGCCACCCTGTCGCAACTGGAGGCGGTACAGGCCAGGGCCATTGAGGAGACCGTTACCCAGGCCCAGCAGCAACAGATTGAGGCACGCCAAAACTTCATCCTTATGGGGGGAAGCGCCCTGCTGCTAGGCGTACTCATCTTTCTGTTCAGCCTGTTCCTCGCACGCCGCCTGTCGCACCAGGCCCACCACGACCCGCTCACCGGCATCACCAACCGGCGAGGCTTTGAACTTTACTTGCGTAAACTGCTACAGAGAATTGATGCTAACAGCGAAGGCTACCTGTGCCTGATGGATCTGGACCACTTCAAACAGGTCAACGACAGCGGTGGACATGCCGCAGGAGACGCACTACTCAAGGAGCTTGTGCACAAGATCGGCAACATCATCCGTCGGGACGATATGCTCGCCCGCATGGGTGGTGATGAATTTGCCCTGATACTGCAAGGCTGCCCACTAAAAAACGCCAAACGTGTAACGATGGCGATACGAGATACCATCCACGAGAACCGCTTTGAGTGGCAGGGTGAAAATTACCAGGTAGGAATCAGTATCGGCATGGTCGCCGTTGGCAGCAGTGAGCACAGCGCTGCCGAACTGCTGGCCATGGCAGATGATGCCTGCTACTCCGCCAAGGAGGGGGGACGTAACCAAATCCACCTCTACAACGAAAATCATCAGGGCATTCAAATTGTAGAACTTGCCGAAGCACTACAGAGATAAGCACCCCATAAATGGCGTAAACGCTTATGAGATGCGCCTTTTTAATTGCTCTATCCGTCAGGCATTATCAGGGCAATAAGCGACAAAAGCCCCAGGGAGCGCCATGACTTAAAGATGGTGATCTGCGCGGATTATTCCGTGCTAACTTCAGGTTTATTCGGTAGAATTTCAGCGGTTTAGCGCCGAACCCTTGTAGTTTTATCGCGCTCAAGTAGACTTTGCTCTCTTGGCAACCCATTAAGGTAATTATGGCAGAGTACGCCCTCATATTAGTCAGCACCGTTCTGGTCAATAACTTCGTCCTGGTGAAGTTTTTGGGGCTATGTCCGTTCATGGGTGTCTCACGCAAGCTTGAGACCGCCACCGGCATGGGGCTGGCCACCACCTTTGTCCTCACCCTGTCCTCCATCTGCTCCTATCTGGTCAATGAGTATATGCTGGCACCGCTGGGGCTGGAGTTCCTGCGCACCATCGCCTTTATCCTGGTGATCGCAGTGGTGGTGCAGTTTACCGAGATGGTGGTACACAAGACCTCGCCGCTGCTCTACCAGGTACTGGGGATCTTCCTGCCGCTAATCACCACCAACTGCGCGGTACTCGGTGTGGCCCTGCTCAACGTGCAGGAGGAGAACGGTTTTCTGCAATCGGCGGTCTACGGCTTTGGTGCCGCTGCCGGCTTCTCGCTGGTGCTGGTACTGTTCGCTGCAATGCGTGAGCGCATCACCGTGGCCGATGTACCGGTAGCCTTTCGCGGCCCGGCCATTGCACTGGTCACCGCAGGGCTGATGTCGATGGCCTTTATGGGCTTCTCCGGACTGGTGAAAGGCTGATGCTTGAGGCGATTCTGGCACTGACGGCCCTGGCCGTCGTCTTCGGCATGCTGCTCGGTTTCGCCGCAGTGCGTTTCAAGGTCGAGAGCGACCCTATTCTCGATAAAATCGACGCCATCCTGCCACAGACCCAGTGCGGCCAGTGCAGCTACCCCGGCTGCCGCCCCTATGCCGAGGCCATCGCCAATGGCGAGGCCGATATCAACCGCTGCCCGCCCGGTGGTGAGACCGTGATCCAGGGCCTTGCCGACCTGCTCGGCGTCGACCCCAAACCGCTGGATGAAGAGGTCGGTGAGGAGAAACCGAAGACCGTGGCGGTGATCGATGAGCAGACCTGCATCGGCTGCACCCTGTGCATACAGGCCTGTCCGGTGGACGCCATCCTCGGTGCGGCCAAGCAGATGCACACCGTGATCGAGAGCGAATGCACCGGCTGTGACCTCTGCCTGCCCCCCTGCCCGGTCGACTGTATCGAAATGGTAGAAATCAAGGCCGAACCCACCACCTGGAAGTGGCCCTTCCCCGATAACCGCACATCCCCGGGGGAGCAGGCATGAGTAACATGAGCGAAACAAACCGTAAGCTGTGGCGCTTCCCCGGCGGCCTGCACCTGGAGGGGCACAAGGGCCTCTCCACCGGCCGGCCGATCAGTGAGGCCCCCCTTCCCTCGCAGCTGGTGATCCCGCTGCAGCAACACATCGGCGCCCCGACCAAACCGCTGGTAGCTGCCGGCGACAAGGTGCTCAAGGGGCAGATGCTGGCCCAGCCCGAGGGCTATGTCAGCGCGCCGATACACGCCAGCAGCTCAGGCACCGTCGTTGCCATTGAGGAGCGGGGCGTGCCCCACCCCTCCGGGCTCGCTGCCCCCTGTATCATCATCGACACCGATGGCGAGGATCAATGGTGTGAGCTGACGCCGCACCCTGAGTACAAACAGCTCGACCCCAGTGCACTGCGCAATATTATTCGTGATGCGGGTATTGTGGGTCTTGGCGGCGCGGGTTTCCCCAGCTTTATTAAGCTCAACCCCGGAGGCCATACCGCCGTGGACACCCTGGTCCTCAACGGTGCGGAGTGTGAGCCCTACATCAGCTGCGATGACATGCTGATGCGCGAACGCCCACTGGCGATCATCAAGGGGGCGCGCATCATGCGCCACGCGCTGCAGGCACGTAACTGCCTCATCGGCATTGAGGACAACAAGCCCGAGGCCATCAGCGCGATGCGCGCTGCCCTGGCCGATATGGGCGAAAAAGAGATCGAAGTGGTAGTGGTACCCACCCGCTACCCCACGGGTGGGGAGAAACAGCTGATCAAGGTACTCACCGGCAAGGAGGTTCCCTCACAGGGACTACCGCTGGAGATCGGGGTGGTCTGTCACAACGTTGCCACCGCCGCCGCCATCTACCTTGCGGTAGAACAGGGCAAACCGCTGATCAGCCGTGTCGTCACCATCACCGGCCAGGGCGCAGTGGCCCCACAAAACCTGGAGGTCCGCATCGGTACCCCCATAGACCAGTTGCTCGAGCAGGCCGGTGGCACCCGGGGTAACTACCAGCTGCTGATGGGCGGACCGATGATGGGCTTCCCCCTGCACAGCGAGACCTTGCCGACGACAAAAACCACCAACTGCCTGCTACTGGCCGGCGATGCCGACCTGCCGCCACAATCCAGCGCCATGCCCTGCATCCGCTGCGGCGAGTGCGCCCGTGTCTGCCCGGCACAACTGTTGCCGCAGCAGCTCTACTGGCACAGCCGTGCCAGAGAGTTCGACAAGGTGCAGGATTACCACCTGTTCGACTGTATTGAATGCGGCTGCTGCGCCTATGTCTGCCCCTCCAGCCTGCCGCTGGTACAGTTCTACCGCTACGCCAAGACCGAGATCTGGTCACAGGAACGTGACAAGCAGGCCGCCGACCGGGCCCGCGAGCGTCACGAATTCCGCGGTTTCCGTAAGGAGCGCGAAAAGGCAGAGAAGGCGGCCAAACATAAGGCCCGTGCCAAGGTCGTAAAGAAGGACAGCGGGGACGAAGCCAAAAAGGCGGCGATCCAGGCGGCAATGGATCGTGCCAAGGCGAAGCGTGAACAGAGCGCACCGAAGAACACCGACAACCTCACCGCCGATCAGCAAAAGCAGATCGACGAGGTGGAGGCTCGCCGTGCCGCTGCCGAGGCGCCAGCGCCGCCGGCAGGTGAGACCAGCGGGAAAGAGGAGAAGTAGCGCACCATGACCGCCATCAGTTCCCCCCACCTGCACGGACCCGCCGCCCTTAATAAGGTGATGCTCCAGGTCTGTCTGGCACTGCTACCGGCCCTCGCCGCCCATGCCTGGCTGTTCGGCTGGGGCATCGTGTTTAATCTCCTAATCGCCATCACGGTCGCCCTTGGCAGTGAGGCCCTGGTGCTGAAGCTGCGCCAGCGTCCGGTCGCCCCCACCCTGCTTGATGGCAGCGCCCTGGTCACCGCCCTGCTGCTGGCCATCGCCCTGCCGCCGCTCGCCCCCTGGTGGCTGGTGGTGGTCGGCACGGCCTTTGCCATCATCTTCGCCAAGCAGCTCTACGGCGGCCTTGGCTTTAACCCCTTCAACCCGGCGATGGTCGGCTACGTGGTACTGCTGATCTCCTTCCCGCGGGAGATGACCGCCTGGCTAAGCCCGGCGGAGCTGCACGAAACCGGGCTTACTCTGAACATGACCGCCAGCGCCGTCTTTGGTAGCGGTGTCATCGACAGC